>JAILBX010000121.1 GCA_024680675.1 Lachnospiraceae bacterium
AAAGCTTATTGCAGCTCTTTCTGATGGAGATGTTAGAAGATACATAATAAAGGGAGGAGATCTTTCAAAAACAGTTAAGGAGATTGCAAACTATTCCCCTATATTTATTTATGATAAGGACGAAGTTAATGTTGACAGATATATGAGTGACAGGAGTATCACTGCCCTGCCTGTGGTAAACAGTAATCTGGAGATAGTGGATATAAAGTTTCTTTCAAATAATAAGCCTGTGATAGAAAAGATAGATCTTCCGGTGGTGATAATGGCAGGAGGGATAGGATCAAGACTGAGACCCTATACGGAAATACTGCCAAAGCCCCTTATTCCCATAGGGAATAAAACAATTACCGAGCATATCATAGACAGGTTTAATATGCAGGGCTGCAGCCGTTTTGATATGATAGTCAATTATAAAAAGAACCTGATAAAGTCATTTTTTCAGGACAATGAATATAAATATGACGTATCTTTTTTTGAGGAAAGCGAATATCTTGGAACGGCCGGTGGACTCAGGCTTGTAGAGGGAAGGTATGACAGTTCTTTTTTTATAACGAATTGTGACATACTTATCCAGGACAATTATAAGTCCATTTACGAGTATCATAAAAGAAGTAAGAACATCATAACTCTTGTATGTGCAGTAAAAAATGTGGTCCTGCCCTATGGTACCGTGGATCTTGATGAGAAAAACAGTGTGGTAAAATTCAGGGAAAAGCCCTCCTTTGAGCTTAAAACAAATACCGGACTTTACATAGCCGAACCGGCTTTTATAGAAGAGATACCAAAGGGGAAAAAGGTTGATATAACCGAAGTAATAGAGTCCTGCATAGAAAAGGGTAAAAATGTGGGAGCCTATACTATATCTGATGATGCCTGGATGGATATGGGTCAGATGGAGGAGCTTAGAAGGATGGAAAAGAGGTTAAACGCCGAATAAAACCAGCTTTTATTAAGATATCAATGGGAGATTACAATGGGTTTTTTGTCAGAATATCCTCTAAATCAATATGAGGAAATGATAGAAGAGTTAAAGAAGGTTACCGATCCTGATCTTCATATTATGATAAGAGGAGGAGGGGGTACCGGAATAAGGGTTGGGGAATACCTGGATCAAAAGGGGATAAACTATGAAGGCTATCTTGTGGACAGGGAATATTATTCACCCAAATTAAGGCTTAATAATAAGCCGGTATTCTGTTCGGAAGACTTTTTGTCAGAGAATAAGTGCATCCTTGTGGTCTCCTATGTGGAGTTTGATGAAAAGCTTTATGAAGAAAGTCTGAGAGATAATATCATAAAGCAGTATAAACTGGATTTTGCCGGAAGGGTGCCTGTTTCGGATTCTGTTGACAAGCCCTTAAACAAGGAATTTTGTGAGGAAAATAAAGAGAAGCTTATTGATATTTATAATAAGCTTGCAGACGACAGATCAAGGAGGGCACTGGAGCTTTATTTTCACCAGAAGCTTCATGGAAATCTTACAAAGGAGTATGATAAGGATCAGTATTTTCAGGACGATATTTTCAGATACTCAGACAATGAGGTTTTTGTGGATTGCGGAGCCTTTCAGGGGGAAAATATAAGAGATTTTATAAATGCCTTAAAAAAACAGGGCATCAGCACATATAAAAAGATAATAGCAATGGAGCCGGACAGGGAGAATCTTAAGGTTTTAAGAGAAAATACAGCTTCATACGATAATATATTTGTTTGCGAAAAAGGAGCATGGAATGAAACTACCGAGCTTTGTTTTTCTGAAGGAGGCTCTGCTTCGGCAGTATGTGAGGAAGGAAAGCTCAAAATAGGGGTGACTGCCATAGATGATATTGAAGAGGCAAGGGATACAAGCTTTATAAAGATGGATATTGAAGGTTCTGAATTGCAGGCCCTTAAAGGAGCAAAAAGGGTGATAAGCGAAAACAAACCAAAGCTTGCAATATGTATTTATCATAAAAGGGAGGATCTGCTGGAAATATCAGATTATATCTTAAAGCTTAGACCGGATTACAGGATATATATAAGGAATCATAGTCCATATGCAATAGAAACAGTCCTGTATGCAGTCTGATCCCGGATATTTTAAGAAAGCTTCTGCCTGCTTTTTTTTGGATTCTTGACACTTACCCTTATATAAGATAATATGACAGGAATAATTTAATGGCTTTAAAGGCTTTGTCCATAGAAGCCCAGGAGCCCGTTTATTGTTTTCAAATAGGAGAGAGTTTTGGTACAAAATAAATTTTATTATATTTCCCAGGGGGAATTTTGGACATATTTTTTTAAATATCATTATAAGGATATGCTGTTCGAAAAATGTGATGAGAGTATTAAAAAGCAGGTATTCAGAGATATGGTTACCATCATCAATTTTGAGACCAGCTCTTTTTGTAATCGAAGGTGTGTATATTGCCCGGTATCGGTTTTTGGAAGCAGGCCTCAGACTTATATGAAGGATGAGGTTTTTGATAAGATACTTTCAGAACTTAAAGATATAGACTACAGAGGAATAGTCTGTACTTCTTTATTTAATGAACCCTTTGCCGGAGACAATATTTTTGACAGGATAAAAGCAGTAAAAAATGCCCTGCCAAAGTGTTATATTACCCTTAATTCAAACGGTGATTATTTTAACAGAGATATGCTTAATAAGCTGAGTGAATCCGGAGCTTCCGAGGCTTTGATCACTCTTCATATGGCTCCGGGAGAAAAGTACAGTGATGAGCTTGCAAGGAAGAAGCTGGAGGTATTTTTTGAAAAACTGGGCCTTCCCTATAATATCAGCGAAGAGCTGGAAGGACACAGTATCTCATGCGATCTTAATTATAAGGGTCTTGTCCTTTTTGTGGGTACCAGGAACTGGGAAAGTGACGGATGCGACAGAGGCGGATCAGTTGAAGCTTTAAGCATTTCAAAAAGGGAAATGCCCTGCGCCTCTCCCTTCAGAGAAATAGCTCTTGATATAGAGGGTAATTTCAGAATGTGCTGTAATATGTATGTTAATACAAAGCCCCTTGCAAATATAATGGAAAAGGGCTTCTTAGATTACTATTTTTCAGATGAATTAAGTAATATTCGTAAGAATCTTGCAAAATGGGGAGAGGGTAAAATAGCTCCCTGTGATACCTGTAATTCCTACATGAGAAATATATATACTAAAGAAGAGTGGACGGAATTATGTGAAGAATTGCAGCTCTGAGAATATTTTGATACAAATACCAAAAGTTCAAATACATATAAAAATAAAAGGGAGTAAAAGATGGCAGATAAGACACTTATAATAGCGGAAGCCGGGATCAATCATAACGGCGATATGGATATAGCAAAGAAGATGATAAGATCCGCAAAGGATATAGGAGCGGATATAGTCAAGTTTCAGACAG
>JAILBX010000150.1 GCA_024680675.1 Lachnospiraceae bacterium
TCTGCAGCGTTACGTTTCCGTTCGACTTGCATGTGTTAGGCACGCCGCCAGCGTTCATCCTGAGCCAGGATCAAACTCTCAAAAAAAATTATCTCCGTTGGCTTAGATCAACTACTAGCTTCGCTATTGTTCATCTTTACCATTTTTACTGTTTTAATAGGAATTGATTTCGAATTAAATGGTTTATACTGTTTAGTTGTCAAAGTGCTATTTTTGTGCCGCTTTCCGTGCGGCTTATCTATAATATCATTGAGTATTTTTATTGTCAACGACTTTTTTGCTTTTTTTAAAAGTTTTTTTTTAACTACCAGATATAGTGGATTTTTTGATCCTTATCCCCTATTTTTAACACTTTTTTATCCCGAATTTAGATTCAAGGCCCCCGGGAAAACCAGGCGGCTGATCCGAAACTGTCGTGTGGACATTTTTTCTGATCTGTATACCTTAGCATTTTATCTTCATATAAATATATACGAAGCTAAGATCATTTTGTCTAAATCTATCTGTACCTTCATTAAAAACTTATCCCGGATATAAATTCCTGTTCAAAGTTCTTTTGAATGGATCCCTGCAATGCTATAATCTTACATTATGAGAATGATAGGTGATGTATTAAAAGAGGAATACGGTTGCAAGGTCTACAAGCTCTCTCTTTCAGCAAAAGTTACCTGTCCCAACAGGGATGGAACCTTAGGGACGAGAGGCTGTATTTTCTGTTCAAAGGGAGGCTCCGGTGAATTTGCCTCAAATGCGGATCTGCCCTTAAAGGACCAGATAGAGGAAGGGAAAAGACGCCTTAGCGGAAAAGTAAAAGGAGACGGAAAATATATAGCCTATTTCCAAAGCTTTACCAATACTTACGGAGACCCCTCTTACCTTAAAGCACTTTTTGAGGAGGCTCTTTCCTATGATGATATTGTAATTTTATCTGTAGCCACAAGACCTGACTGTATCTCTGATGAGATTTTAAATATATTAAAAAAGATCAACGCTGAAAAACCTGTATGGGTTGAGCTGGGACTGCAGACGATTCACAAAAAAAGCTCAGATTATATAAGAAGGGGTTATGAACTAAAGATATACGATCAGGCAGTCACACGTCTTAAGAATGCAGGCATAAGCCCTATAACTCATCTCATTCTCGGACTTCCCGGCGAATCGGTAAAGGATATGGAAGAATCGTTAAAATACGTTGTCAACTCCGGAGCCGAAGGAATAAAGCTTCAGCTTCTTCATATACTAAAAGATACGGATCTGGAAAAGGAATATCTTGCCGGCAGGGTCAGGGTAATGGAAATGGAGGAATATTTAGATCTTCTCTCCTGCCTTATCCCCCTTATCCCGGAGGATATGGTCATACACAGGCTCACAGGGGACGGTGACAAGAGATCCCTCCTTGCTCCCCTTTGGACAGGGGATAAAAAAAGGGTATGGAATGCCATTAAGAAAAGATTTATCGATAAAACACAATGAGGAAAGATACTATCAGACTCGCTTAAGACTAATAGACGATCTGATCTCTTCCATGAGACTTTCCATAATAAAGGTTTTCATCCGCCTGCTTGATGCACTTTTCAAAATCTCCACTGAAGTCATATTCAACAAGGCCGAAGGTCAGGGTAACATCAATGGTTGTGTTGCCTACTGAAGTTGGATTATCCTTTATATTCCTTCTGATCCGTTCAAGAACAGAAAAGGCATCATCACCGTTACAGTCGGTTAATATGATCACAAATTCCTCTCCGCCCCATCTGGCGACAAAGGTATTACTCCTTACTGACTTATTCAGTATAGAAGCCACATTTTTAAGAACCTCATCTCCCGCATCATGGCCATAAGTATCGTTTACCTTCTTAAAGAAATCGATATCCGCTATTGCAATGCTGATAGGTTTGTCTCCTGTAAACTCCTTTAACTCGGCTATATAATCATCAGCCCTTCTACGATTGTAGAGCCCCGTCAGTCTGTCGGTATTAGCTTCCTTTTGAAGCTCATCATTATATTTAACAAGCTTTCTCTCCTGTTCTTTTTCATTTTTGCTGAAGGTATAGGAAAGAAATATCAAGGCGCTGTAAACAGCCGTAATATTTACTCCCTGAAGAAGCTTTTCCATTATTATAGGAATTTCCACTAAAGAATCAGTTCCCACAAAAAGTATTATAAGCAAAAATCTGGCCAAAAGAACGATGAACGAAAAAAACAATTTTGTTCTTAGCCTAGCGCAAGAGCCAAAATATACCATTACCAGACAAACTATAAGATAATTCTGAAAACCTGCTGTCCAGCCAAAGATAGGGATCATGGCCTCAGTCATTATAAAAATATAGGCCATGAAAAGCCAAAGACTTGTTACCGTTTTGGAATAATATGTAAAAAGAAAAAGGATGATCATAGCTGCGACAAACCCACAAAACACGGGCCACTTAAGAGCAAATATTTCCGCTCCCGCCACGATCATATCCAGAATATAAGCAAAGAAAACAAAAAGGTAGTTAACCCTTATCACTACCATAACCTTCTTATTTTCAGTTATCGATCTAACATCCTTATTAATTAAATCCCAAACTTTCATCAGTGTATTTCCCCAATAAAGCAAAAAAATAACTATTTATATTTAGATGCTAAGATTTATTATACAGGAAATTTAGGATTTATACAATTACTCTTTATAACTATTTTATATTATTTTATTTTTCTTTTCGTATATTCTTTCATGATTTTAAAGCTTTGATATCCTATCCTGTTAAACTTTTCCTTCTCTATAGTTTTCTGTCCTGACCAGTTTATCTCCCTCATAGATAAGCTTTAAATCTATCAGACTTTTGTTGTTCATAAGCTCTTTAAGGAATATCCTGTCTCCATCCCACAAATTTAATGCCATTATATCGGCTTTTTTTATCCATTCTAGCTGCCCCTCATCACACTCCTTTATTTCACCCTCAAATGAGCTTGTTGTGTATAAATGCATGTACTCGGTTTCACATTCATTGGATACAAAGGTTACTATCCCTCTGAAGCAATAATCTAAAAGAGTAAGACCCGTCTCTTCCTTTACCTCTCTTATAAGACATTCCACGGGACTTTCTCCCTCTTCAAAATGTCCGCCCACACCGATCCATTTTCCTTTATTTACATCCTTCTCCTTCTTATTTCTCAGGAGCATAAGATACTTATCATCTTTTTCTATATAACAAAGAGTTGTATTCTTCATTCTTATCACACCGGACAAAGAGTATTTATCAGCTTTATAACCGTATAGATCGCATTATTCTGAGAGCTCCTGTCCATGGTTTCTATAAAACGATCCTTGTTTGCATAAAGCTCCATGATCTTTTCATACATACTTTCCTCTGTGATATCATCCTCACTTAAAACCAGAGAAAAGCCCTGCTTCTCAAAAGAAGCAGCATTTAATATCTGATCTCCCCTGGAGCTTCTGGCCGAAAGAGGGATCAGAAGGTTAGGTTTTTTTAGAGCCAAAAGCTCAAATATGGCGTTGGCCCCCGCCCTGGATATCACCAGATCTGCCAGAGCAAAAAGATCCTTAAGTTCATCCTTGATATATTCAAACTGATAGTATCCTGCTACATTTAAATACTTTTCATCCACCTTACCGGCTCCGCAAAGATGAACTATATTGAAATCATACAAAAGCTTATCCAGCAAAAGCCTTACCGCCTGGTTTACTGCTGCCGCCCCAAGACTTCCTCCTATTACAAGGATCACCGGCTTGTTGTCCTTTAATCCCAGAAACTTCTTTGCTCTTTTCTTATCTCCCTTTTTCAGCTCCTCCCTTATGGGAAGTCCCGAAAGCATAGCCTTATCCTTGGGGAGATACGCCATTGTTTCAGGGAAACTGCAGCAAATGATCTTTGCTGCCGCAAAGGAAAGCTTATTAGCCAGTCCCGGTGTCATATCCGATTCATGTATTATAACAGGTATCTTTTTATCCCTTGCTGCCAGAACCACAGGTACTGCAACATAGCCTCCCTTTGAAAAAACCAGGTCAGGTTTAATCTGTTTCATAAGCTTTGACGCTTCAGCATAACCCTTTATGACCCTGAAGGGATCTGAGATATTTTTCAAAGACAGATACCTTCTCAGCTTTCCGGATGAAATGCCATGATAGGGAACCTCAAAATCCTGTACAAGGGATTTCTCTATTCCTTCATATGACCCTATATATTCAACATTGTAGCCCTGCTTTCTAAGATGAGGCAATAAGGCAAGATTAGGTGTTACATGTCCTGCTGTTCCCCCTCCTGTCAATACAATAGTCTTCATTATCCTCTCCTTTTCTCCCTTATTTTCAGTATCTCATCAAGAAGCTCACAAGCCACATCTTCCTTGCTCATCTTAGGCAGCTCCCTAACTTCATCTGCCGTGATCAAAGTCACAACATTTGTATCGGTTCCAAATCCCGCGCCTTCAACCTTCAAATTATTTGCAGCAAGAATATCCGCATTTTTCTTCTGAAGTTTTTTTCTGGAATTTTCCAGCATGTTTTCAGTCTCCATTGAAAAACCGCAAATGACCTGACCCTTCCTTTTATTTTCTCCCAGCCAGCCTAAAATATCCTCCGTACGCTTTAAGGGTATATTAAGATCAGAATCCTTCTTTTTCATTTTCTCGCTTTGATAATTCAGGGGAGTATAGTCTGCCACCGCTGCGGCCTTTACAATTATATCTGCAGTATTCCACAAACTCTTTACCTCAGCTGCCATATCCGCGGCACTGACAATATCAACCCTCCTAACCCTGTAGGGAGTTTCAAGCTCGCTTGCCCCGGAAACCAGAGTCACCTCTGCGCCTCTTCTTGCAGCCATGGCTGCTATGGCATAAC
Organism: Lachnospiraceae bacterium; assembly: GCA_024680675.1. GTDB lineage: Bacteria > Bacillota > Clostridia > Lachnospirales > Lachnospiraceae > UBA2868. The sequence continues at coordinate 4,844 of JAILBX010000150.1, forward strand.
CCATTTTACCTGTGGAATGATTTGAAATAAATCTCACAGGATCCAGCTCTTCTCTGGTGGGTCCGGCAGTTACCACTACCTTAAGTCCCTCCATATCCTTTAAGCAGAGCTCGTAGATAAGCGCCTCTCTTAAGTCAGCTACCGCTGCAAGCTTCCCCTTTCCCACATCTCCGCAGGCCAGATACCCTGTATCCGCATCTATTATCTTCATGCCCCTCTTTTTAAGAAGCTCAATATTGGCAAGAGTTGCAGGATTTTCATACATCCTCGTATTCATTGCAGGAGCAAAAAGCTTGCTGCAGCTGCAGGCAAGGATGGTAGTGCTCAGCATATCATCTGCTATGCCCATTGCTGTCTTTGCTATGATATTTGCCGTTGCGGGAGCCACCATAAGAAGATCACTTGACTTGGCAAGCTCCACATGCTCCACCTTATATTCAAAATTCCGGTCAAAGGTATCCACCAGGCATTTATTTCCCGTCAGCGTTTCAAAGGTAATGGGATTTATGAAATTAAGTGCGTTTTTTGTCATAATAACAGTAACGTCAGCCCCGTCCTTCTTAAGCATACTGCAAAGGTCTGCTGCCTTATAGGCTGCAATGCTGCCTGTTACTCCAAGCACTATCTTTTTGTCTTTCAAAATATTCATACTGATCACATCCTGATCTTCCTTACCGGATCAAAGGTTTTTTTCATATATGAGACCAAGCCCTTTAAGGGTCAGCTCGTTATCAAGGATAATTTCATGTCTGCAGCAGGGAATTATGGCAGGAGCAAGACCTCCCGTTGCCACCACCCCTGTTTCATATCCCAACTCATCCCACATTCTCTCAAGAATACCATCAAGCGCCGATGCCTGACCTACCATAATACCTGCCTTCATGGAGTCTATGGTATTCCTGCCAACAAGCTTTTTAGGCATCTCCAAAGCTATTTTGGGAAGCTGTGAGGTACGGTTTACCAATGAATCCAGGGATACCCTTACCCCGGGAAGGATCATACCTCCTATATAGTTGGCCTTTTGGTCAAGTACGGAAACAGTAGTAGCCGTTCCCATATCGATCATAATAAGGGGTGAACCATAGTATTTATTTCCTGCTACTGCGTTCACAATAAGATCCGTACCTACAGAGGCCGGATTATCCATAAGTATATTAAGTCCTGTCTTTACTCCCGGACCTACTATCATAGGATCATCACCTAAAAACTTTACAAGCGCTGACCTGATAACGGTGGTAAGAGGAGGCACTACGGAGGAAATGATACTCCCCCGTATGCTGTCCTTTTCTATTCCATGAAGATCCAGCACCATCTTAAGCTGAACCACATATTCAAGCTCCGTTTTTCCCGTATCTGTGGATACCCTCTCAACAAAGGCCACGTCATCCTTCTCAAGGCAGCCTATAACTATATTTGTATTTCCTATATCGATGGCTAAAATCATGTTCTTCATTTATTTACCTGCTGCTGTTTCCGCTTTCATAGTTACGTTGTTGCCGTTTAATTTGATCTTTACAAGTACAAGTCCTATTACGGTTACAATAAAGGCCGCCAGGGCTGATTCAACTGTGCCGTTAAAGGTTACGATACCCATGATCACGCTGACAAGAACCTCTGCGGGTTTTCCCAGTGCAATGGCATATGCGTCACGATAAAGGAGAAAAATACTGCCCATTACAAGCAGGGTATTTGTAAAGGCTCCCGAGAAGCCTGCAATTGCAAGAGCTATCTGTTTATTAACTTTTTTTCTTACAAGGACATAAACGAAGAAGGGTACTATACCAACAAGTATCCTTGGTACAAAACAAATAAATGTGCTCTTTAATGCTCCTGCAGCTCCAAACTGCCCATAGGATATAACAGGAGAAAAGACAAAGGCCGATGCTGTGGCAGGTCTTAAGGTGTTGTTCAAAAAGCTTGTCAGACCGAAGACAAAACCAAGAAAACCACCCTTCTTAGGCCCCAAAAATAAGGCTCCCAAAATTACGGGAATGTGAATAATCGTACAATTGATACCAACCAAAGGAATGTATCCTAAAAAAGGTACATATGCCATTAACAATATAATGGCCAAAAACATTGCTGTTAAGACCATCTCAAAGGTCTTGCTCTGATCTGATCCCTTGCTGCTGGCGCTTACAAATGCACCGCTTGCTGTTGCTGTGTTACCGTTCATTTCTGCTTTCATAAATAAGCCTCCTTTTGTTATTATTCCCTTTTACCGGGATACAATACAACACAGGCATAATACCACAAAGCCCTGTATTTATGCAAGATTTTATGACCCTGCCTGCTTTACTTACCAAAGCCCTTGATCTATCCTTTTTTGCTTTAAATTTTATACTATTTTTATAAATTTTTCTTTGAATATTGATATAATGAAATACATAAGCAACAAATTTTTAAGCTGTTTACAGGATTGAAATTACAGGATAGCTATGAAACTTAAGAAAAAAATGATAAACGTTGTAATCTTTCTGGTATTACAACCCGTTTTATTACTGATCTTATTCGTAATAATTTCAAAATACCTTCATGTACATTTAAATATCATGTATCTCCTGATACCCATGATAATAGCGATGTCCGTAACAACTACCTTCTTTATCCATAGCTTTAATAAATATATACTGGCTCCCATACACAGTCTTAATGACGCTATGGAAAGGATAGCTGACGGTGACCTTGATTTCTCTGTTCGCACAGAGGGCACCGATGAGATAAGCACTCTCCTTAATAATTTCGACGACATGCGGGAAATCCTTAAGGTTTCCGCAGAAGAAAAAATAAGATACGACAATGAGAACAGAGAACTCATAAGCAATATCTCCCATGATCTTAAGACTCCCATTACCTCTATCAAGGGTTATGTTGAGGGTATAATGGACGGAGTGGCCGACAATCCCGAAAAAATGGATCGTTATATAAAGACCATTTACAATAAGACCAATGAAATGGACAGACTCTTAAATGAGCTGACTCTTTATTCCCAGATCGATACAAATCGGATACCCTATAATTTCCACAGAATAAATGTTTCCGACTTCTTTTCGGATTGTGTCGAAGAATTGGGCCTTGAGCTTGAATCAAAAAATATAACTCTCAACTATACAAATGAACTGCCTCTTGATACAAGGATCATTGCAGATCCCGAGCAGCTCAGAAGAGTTATAAGTAATATCATCGGCAATTCCATAAAATATATGGGGAAACCCACAGGAAGCATAAATATTTCTATTTTGGACAACAATGACTCTGTAAAGATCGAAATTTCCGACACAGGCAAGGGAATATCCCAAAAAGATATACCCCACATTTTTGATCGCTTCTACAGAGCCGATACTTCAAGAAACTCAAGACAGGGTGGAAGCGGTATCGGACTCTCTATTGTAAAAAAGGTGATCGAGGATCATGGCGGCTATATCTGGGCAAGCAGTACAGAGGGTGAGGGAACCACTATTCACTTTATTATCAGGAAATATCAGGAGGAAGGACAAAATGAGCAGAATATTGATAGTTGAAGATGAAAATGCCATAGCTGAGCTTGAAAAAGACTATCTGGAGCTATCCAACTTTGACGTGGAGATTGAAAGCGATGGAAAAAACGGCCTTGACCGGGCCTTGGCCGGAGATTATGACCTTCTTATTTTGGATCTTATGCTCCCCTCAATGGATGGCTTTGACATCTGCAAGGAGGTCAGGAAGGTTAAGGATATACCTGTTATCATGGTTTCCGCAAAAAAAGATGACATTGATAAGATCAGGGGACTTGGCCTTGGGGCTGACGACTATCTTACAAAACCCTTCAGTCCCAGCGAGCTGGTTGCCAGAGTAAAGGCTCATCTTGCAAGATACGAAAGACTGGTGGGAAGCAGTCCTGTTTCCAATGACATTGTTGAAATAAGAGGTTTAAAGATCGACAAGACCGCCAGAAGGGTCTATGTGGACGGAGAAGAGAAGAATTTTACCACCAAGGAATTTGATCTTTTAACCTTCCTTGCTCAAAATCCCAATCATGTTTTTACCAAGGAAGAGCTTTTCAAGAAAATCTGGGATATGGAATCAGTTGGGGATAATGCTACTGTTACCGTACATATTAAAAAGATCAGAGAAAAGCTTGAGTTTGATACCTCAAATCCTCAATACATAGAAACCATCTGGGGTGTTGGCTACCGTTTTAAGATTTAAAACTCTGCCTGCATATTCCAAGTAAAAAGGCAGTGATCCTTCAGGTTATCTTCCCTTGGGATCACTGCCTCTTTTTATCCTCTGTCAATTTTATCCTTTTACTTTATCTTTATCTTATTAAGGATTTCCTCCTGCTCCTCCTTTGAAGGGGACTTGGGACTCCAGCCTATCTTCTGCCCGTCGTCATTGTATCTTGGAATAAGGTGGATATGAAAATGGAAAACCGTCTGTCCCGCAACCTCTTTATTGTTCTGAACAATATTAAAGCCATGGCATCCAAGCTTATCCGTCATGCTGACAGCCATTTTTTTCGAAAGCTTAAAGGCCTTGCCCAGTGTCTCCTCATCTATATCATAAATATCCGAAAAATGCTCCTTTGGTATTACAAGACTGTGCCCCTTTGTGGCGGGAGCCGCATCCATTATAACAGTAAACTCCTCATCCTCATACACAACATTTGTGGGTATTACCCCGTTTGCAAGTTTGCAGAAAATACAATCATCTTTTTTCATTTACAGACCTCCTTAGCCTCTTTCAAAATTAAATACCTGATCTAACATCCTGAGTATTCTTATATCTCCCTTTGCCTCCACAGCTCCGCTCATAAAGGCTCTTTGCAGTGTTATCCTTCCGGAAACTATCTGATCCATCATGTCGCTGTCAAGCTTACAGCGAAGATCGCAGTCATCCACATCTCCGTAGTAACAGTTTAATCCTCCGTCCTTAGTCTCCACTATAAGGGGCTTTCTCTTTCCCTTTATCACAAACTTATAAATCGCATCCACTTCCTCATTTGGATTGAAATGCTTTTGAAAATCCGATATATACTGTAAACTGTCATCCTGTCCGGAATGCTCCATCTTCTCCTTGAAAAGAGATGTCAGCTCAGCTATGTCTTCCTTTTGCTTTTTTACATACCTTTCATCTGCCGCATATTTTGAAAGCTGCTCGCTTTCCTGAGGGGTAAGAGGGATTGAAGGAGCCTTCTTTACTATCTGCTTTATAGCCTGATTGCTGGAAGGAAAAGCCGGAGCCTTCTTCGAGATGGTACGGTAAATATTTTCCGCCGCCTTTTCTATCAGTTCATTATAGGTTTCATTTTTCTCAAATTCGTGCATATCATTAACATATGCACTGATCCCTTCACAGTAAAGTCCCCCCAGTATCTCCCAGGCACTTACAAGACTTGAAACCCCATCCCTTTCTCCAAAGGTTGTGGATAATACCACGGGACACATATAGGTTTTTGAGATCTTTTCCCTGTTTCCGTATAACCAGCATGCATCCAGAAACTGGCTTATATAGCCTCCTATGCCAAACCATTCAACGGTGCTTGCAAGTATTATACCATCCGAATCGTTTATTGAAGCCGGCAGAGTAGTAATGGCATTTTTCATTTCATAGAGCTTGAAAAGCTCAACCTTAACATTCAGCTCTAAAAGCACGTCCTTTATTTTATTGACAACATACAAAGACGGATCATCCAGGATGCCTCTGCCGCCATAATAAATATTTATCTTCATGACCACTCCGTTTTATCAGAAACTCTTTTGATTATGTCTCCATAAAATTTAGCATTTATAAAGAAAAGTGTCAATTAAAGAGAAGCCATATCCTAAGTTGAAAAAAAAGGTAAATTTATGATATACTTTTTATTAGCGATTATTCACAGTTTTCCTTTTGGAACTTATGGATTCTTTCAGACTCCAAAGCTGCGAATAAAATATGTATAAAATTTGGAAAGGAAACGATTTATGGACAACTTGGAATTGCAAAAAATGGCCAATGAGATCCGTAAGGGTATTGTCACATCTGTTCATGCAGCAAAAGCAGGACATCCCGGTGGATCCCTATCTTGCGCCGATATCATGACTTATCTCTATTTTGAAGAGATGAATGTTGATCCTAAAGATCCGAAAAAATCTGACAGAGATCGATTTGTATTATCTAAAGGACACTGTGCACCGGCTTTATACTCAACACTTGCAAATAGGGGTTACTTCCCTGTGGATGACCTTGTAACCTTGAGAAAGTTAGGTTCCCACCTTCAGGGACATCCCTGTATGGCACATACTCCCGGTGTGGATATGAATACCGGATCACTTGGTCAGGGTATTTCAGTGGCTGTAGGTATGGCTTTATCCGCAAAGCTTTCAAATGATTCCTTTAGAACTTATACACTTCTCGGTGACGGAGAGCTTGCTGAAGGTCAGGTTTGGGAAGCTGCTATGTTCGCCGGATTTAAAAAGCTGGACAACCTTGTTGTTATCGTTGACAATAACGGACTTCAGATCGACGGAGCTATCACAGAGGTCTGTGATTCAAATCCCATAGACAAGAAATTTGAAGCCTTCAATTTCCATGTTATAACAATAGATGCCCATGACTTTGATCAGATCAGGGCTGCCTTTAAGGAAGCAAAGGAAACCAAGGGCAAACCCACCTGTATCGTTGCAAAGAGTACAAAGGGTAAGGGAGTTTCCTTTATGGAGAACAGCGTAGAATGGCATGGTGTAGCTCCCAATGACGAAGAATACGAGATAGCTATGAAGGATCTCGAGAAAGTAGGTGAAGCATTATGTCAGAAGTAAAAAAGATTGCAACCAGAGTTAGTTATGGTAATGCTTTAGTAGAGCTTGGAAATGAGCATGATGATCTGGTAGTTCTTACAGCAGATCTCGCTGCAGCCACAAAAACCGGAGTTTTCAAGAAAGCACATCCCGATAAGTTCATAAACTGTGGTATAGCAGAGGCAAATATGACTGACATCGCTGCCGGTCTTTCACTTACAGGAAAGGTTCCTTTCTGCTCCTCCTTCGCTATGTTCTCTGCAGGAAGAGCCTTCGAAATGGTAAGAAACAGTATCGGATATCCCCACTTAAACGTAAAGATCGGTGCAACCCATGCCGGTATCTCAGTTGGTGAGGACGGTGCTTCACATCAGTGTAATGAAGACATTGCTCTTATGAGAACTATCCCCGGAATGGTTATAATCAACCCTGCCGATGATGTTGAAGCAAGAGCTGCCGTTAAGGCTGCTTACGAATATAAAGGACCCGTTTACTTAAGATTCGGAAGAGCTGCCGTACCGGTATTTAATGATGAAGCAAGCTACAAATTCGAAATAGGTAAGGGCGCCATCTTAAAGGAAGGTAAGGATCTTACCATAGTTGCTTCCGGTTTACCGGTTCCCGAGTGTCTTGAAGCTGCTAAGATGCTTGCCAACGATGGAATCGATGCTGAGGTTATCAATATCCATACCATCAAGCCTCTTGATGATGAGCTTATCCTTGCTTCCGCCAGGAAGACCGGAAAGGTTGTTACTGCTGAAGAGCATTCTGTTATCGGCGGTCTCGGAAGCGCAGTTTGTGACCTTCTTTCAGAGAAGCTTCCCACTAAGGTTAAGAAGATCGGTATGCAGGATGTATTCGGTGAGTCAGGTTCAGCTGCTGCTCTTATTCATAAGTATCAGCTTGATGCAGAAGGCATTTATGCACAGATCAAAGACTTTTTAAAATGATCATCCTTTAACTCTATAAGGCTATGATACCCCCCACCTACTTATATATTTAATAGGTGGGGGTTTATATCTTCATATTGATTAGATCACTTTAATCAATTATAATACCCTGCGGAGGCATTAATGGCTAAGATCAAGGAATACTTTAAAAAAACACTTAATAAGCTTTCCGGAAAGAAAAGCGATACTAAGGAAAACAATAATACTACCGATAATACCGATAAGAAAAATGAGCCTGTTGATATAAACAGCTTTAAAAAGAAACTTTTAAGGCATCGTCGCTTATTAACCTATAGAGCTATTGCTATAGGTGTTTTTATTCTTTTGGTGATCATCGGCATATATTTTAGTTACAAAAAAAGAGTATTCACTGATTACACCGTTCTAAAAACAATACGTTACACAGAAGTTCCCACTGCCGATTATAAAAAATTCAACAATAATATTGTCAGATACAGTACTGATGGAGCCTTCGGATTTAATATGAGCAATGAGATGCTCTGGAATCAGACCTATGAAATGCAGAATCCCATTATAAGTATCCAGGGCGACTATGTTGCCATCGGTGATTATAACGGCACAAAGATATATGTTATGAACAGTAAGGGAAAACAGGGGGAAATCGATACCACCCTCCCCATACATAACTTCTGCGTCTCAGGAACCGGCTCTGTTGCAGTGGTTCTTGAAGAAAATGACGTAACCTGGGTAAGACTGTTTGATTCTAAAGGAGAAATAATCGCCAGTGACAGGACCACCATGGCTCAAAGCGGCTACCCTGTTGCCATTGCACTTTCTCCCAACGGATCGCTTTTATCCGTATCCTACCTCCTTTTGGAGCAGGGAAATGTTACAAGCTCCGTAGCCTTTTATAATTTTGGTGATGTTGGACAAAATGAGATAGATAACCTTGTAAGCGGTTATAATTATAAGAGCACCGTGGTTTCCTACCTGAAGTTTATGAACGACAAAACCTCCTTTGCAGTCGGAGACAACAAGTTCATGATCTATAAGGGTACTCAGAAACCCGAAAGCACTTTTGAGCTTGATATCAAGGATGAAGAGATCAAAAGTGTATTCAATAACGAAAACTATATAGGTCTGGTTTTTCTTGAGGGGACAAGTGAAGCCAGCTACAGGCTTGATGTATATAACAGCACGGGAGATATGGTCTTTACCAAGAAATTTAATCTGGAATATACGGATATCCTGTTAAACAACGATATGGTTGTTATATATAACAGCTCAGAATGTCTTATGTACAGCATGGATGATATTGAGAAATTTAACGGAAACTTTAAAAACTCTGTTATAGAAATGGTTCCCGGCAGCTCACCCACAAGATACCTTTTAGTATCCGGCTCAAAAACAGAAGAGATTCAGTTAAAATAATTACGAGGGGATAAATAATGACAGCTGAAATAAACTGGCTCCTTATAGTAGTTGTAGCTATCTTTATTGTATGTATGGTCAACGGCTATATTAAGGGCTTATTAAGACTTGCCGTGTATATAATCGGAATTGTCTTTATAATAGGTCTTGTTACCTATATATCACCACAGGTCAGTTCCAGGCTTATAGAAAATAAAAGCAACTACGAAAGTATACACAACAAGCTGGTAGAGCTCTTTAAAGAAGCTAACTCAAAAAGCAGCAACAGTACCATCGAAGAACAAAATGATACCATAAAGAACTACCCGCTTCCTGAGCTTATGATCTCCGATCTTATACGCAACAATACAAAGGAGGTCTATGAAGAGCTTAAGATTAAGCTTTTTGAAGATTATGCTGCCAAATATCTTACTGTTTTTATAATCAAGATCGGAAGCTTTGTAATACTCTATTGTCTTTTCAGGATCCTTATGGCTCTTCTTTTAAGGGCTACAAATATCATTTCCAGGATCCCCATAATCAGGGGACTTAATAAGCTTTTAGGTCTTTTTGCAGGTTTCCTTGAAGCCCTTATCATCACCTGGATATTCTTCTTTGTACTTATAATGTTTATGGGAAACGAAACAGCAGATAAACTGCTCCTGCAGATAAACTCGAGTCCATTCTTATCCTTCCTCTTTAATTCAAATATCCTTATTAAGTGTATCCTATAGCTGCAAAGATTAATGGTTATGAACCAATCCTTTTAGCCAGCCAAAAGGTAAGACCCTATTTTCCAAGCCTCAATATGGGTATTACGATACATAAACAGGCTGTTAAAGCCAGGGCCGCAAATACCTCTCTTCTTTCCAGTAATTCATAAAGCTCATCCGGATAATATATTATCCCTGCACTGATAATGCAGATCATGACAAAAAGTATAATTGAAGAAAGAGTCAGAGAAAGGCTCCCTTTTCTTTTTTTCTTACCCCTGACCCCTGCCCTTCCTTCATCTTTAAAAGCCCTATCCTCATCAGGGGCTTCATACACCTTCTTTCCATAGAGCTCTTCCTCATATCCTTCCTCTTTTAAATCTCCCTTTCCAAAGACCTCTTCCTCATATCCTTCCTCTCCCAAATCTCCCTTTCCAAAGCCTTCTTTGTCATAAAATTCTTCTTCAGACCCTTCTCTTCCATAAAATCCTTCTTCAAGTCCTGTTTTTTTAACCCCATTCTTCTTAGGCTCTTCTTCCTCAAAAATCACTATTTCTGGCTCATTTCTTTTATACCCAACATTTGAAGCCCTCTTCAGCTCAGGTATGCTGTAGTTTCCTGCTGCCACATTCTGATAAAAGTCATAGACTCCCTTCATGGCTGTCTCATCCTTGTAATCCACCCTTTGAAGGAGAAATTCTCCAAGCTTTTCCAAAGTAACTCCAATATCTGCATAGTCACCCGGATAGAAGGAAAAATAAAAGCTTTTCAGCTCTTTATCATAAAAGATATTTTCAGGCTCCAGTCTTAAGTATTCCTTAGAAAGTAAATAATCCTCCAGAGTAAGGAATATCTCTCTTATATCCCTGAAAAGTCCTTCTATATCGGAAAGACCCAGGGGTCTTTTATCAAAATATTCCTGCAGGCTTTCATAACCTAAAACCCGATATACATAGATCTCCCTTCCGTTTCTGTACTCCACCCTGCAATTTAAGAAGCCTTCCGGCTGGTTTTCAAGAAACATCCGGCTTTCATAGCTCTCATAGGCTTCACTGCCTTCATCCCTTCCTTTACCTCTTCCATCCTCTGATCTCCACAGACTCAGTGTTTTTTTGTTTAACCCTCTTTCATATTCCCTTTCTATCAATCAAAGCTGTCTCCCTTTCTCTATTCCGCCTCACCTTAACTTATACTCCCCTATTCTCTCCCGGCTTTTTTTACCCTTAAAATATCAGACTCTGAAAAATCTGCCATACTGCTTTCTATATCAATTTCAAACCCTCCCTTTACCGGGAACAGTACCGGGCTTTGCTTCATCCTTCCCTTTATAGCGACTTTTATCCTCTTATCATAAAAGTAAAGCTCCTCCTTCTCTTCAAAGGCTACTGTAAGCTTTTTTTCCTTAATCTCTTCTATAGCTTCGTAAGCTTCTTCTCTTGCCTTCTCCCTGTCCTCCTCTCCCGAGGCTCTAAGGAGGGCGCAATGACCTGCCTTTGTAAAAAGAAATTTATCGTGAAGATAAAATGCGGAAACTATAACAAGGATGATACTTCCAAGGATCAGGGGCATAAGAAGTGAAAGCTCTATTGTGATACTGCCTTTTCTTTTCATAAAAAACCCATCTCCTCTCTATACCCAACAAGTGATATCACTACATGGCTTAAAAGTATAAAGGGCACAAAGGGGACTGACCGATCCCTTTCTTTTTTAAGCGGCCATATATAAAAGACTCCATAGAGAAGAAGTAAAACAGAGCTTAATAATAAGAGCATAAGACAGTGATAAAAACCGGTCATGATCCCAAGGGCAATAAAGATATGAAGGTCACCCTCCCCAATGGCAGTTTTTTTTATTAGCCTTACTGTCATAAGCATCATCCCCGGTATAAGGGACAGCAGTAACCCTACAGGCTCAATCTCCATTCTCCCCCTCATTAATATATTAAGTAACAGGAAAAAATAAACTACCCTTAGATCTATCATCCTTGTCTTATAATCTGTATAGCTGCATATGACAAGCATCAACAATACCTCTAAACTCAATCCGACCTTCCTTTGCATCTTGAACATAGCTTATAATCCGGTATATCCGAAAGCCTGACCCTTATGACTGTCCTTTTTAAGCCGCTGCACTCAAGACTCTTATGGTACCTGTCTCCCTCCTTTGTAATATAAAGAACAGGATCACTTTTCTTAGCATGGCATACCTGACAGGCTTTATACCTTCCTCCATTTGAATTTCTTGCATCCTTAAGCTCCAAAGGAGATATGCTTTCTACCTTAAGTCTTATATGACTGCAATTTTCACTAAGGTGATAAACTTTTCCGTTTTCCGTGATATAGACATACTCATCCTCTCTCTCTTTATCCCTTCCACCATACAAGCCCCTGTCATAACCTGTGAAGCTGTGAATAACAAGCTCATGATCTATGACCCTTTCCAGACCTTTAAAGCCTAAAAAAGGGCTTTTGATACTGTATTTTGCTTTTAATGTGAGGATTTCGGGATCCTCAAGAAGGCTTTCGGAGCAGTCTATATCAATACCCTCATAAAGTGAAGGCGCCATCTCCGACTCTATATCACTTTTCATTCTTTTCGTATCGATGTATTCCCTGTCCATGGCCTTTACAGATAAAAGCCTGCTTTCAGAATATAGAGCCTGATCCACACTTATATAAAAGATAAATATTTTAAAAATATATAAAAGAGTGATCATTCCCATCAGAAATAAGGGTAAGACTATAGCTGCCTCAAGAGTCACCCCGGCTTTTGCTTTAAAAAAATTCCTTTTCCTCCAACCTTTCATTTATGATCCTTCTTTAAATATCGGACGGGGCAAAATAACCCCGTCCTATGAAAAACAGGTCTTATATAAGAGCACATATCCAACCGCACGTCCAATGTATTTGACAGATTGTTCTCCAATGCCTGTCTTTTCCAAAAGTCATAAACCATTCAAAACCTGCATCTCTCATCAAAAGTCTTAATATTCAAAATCTCTCTCCACTACCTTTGAATAGCCAAAGCCACTCTCATAATTCATGGAAGCTTTCACATATTCAAAACAATTGTCTATCCTGAAATCCGTGTTTTCCTTCCTTCTCATATCCATTTCAACTACATCCATAAATCTCATCTTCTTTTTTCTCCTGTCAGTGTTTAAAAGCATGATTCCAAGATATTCCTTATATGACAGCCCATGGCCTATGCCCTTTCCCATATAATTCCTGAAATTTCTTATATCCCCAAGGGGCAGAGTTATATCATCCCTTGCAGGATCTGCCTCCACATATCCCTTACACAACAAAGAATTTACATCTATGCAGGCCTGGCCATAAGCCCAGGCATATATAAGGGAATCCCTTATTTCATATACGCTTTCCGGATACTCAACATGCACATATTCATAGGCAAGATCCAGGGCCTTATCTCTGAGGTAGGGATCATTCTTTATTAAATTAAGATTAACTGACTCTCTGTGGGACAAAAGCTCCCCCACTATATAATTCATATTTTCCTTATCCTTAAGGCCTCCGGCTATCATATACTCAAGCTCACATCTTAAAGCCTGATCACCGTCATACTCTGTATAACAACCAAGTTTCTGCATAAGATATTCTTCAAAATAACCATCATCCTCCTCTTCCCTGCATTTATCCTCAGGATAAGAACCCTCATTAAGCTTCCTTTTTGAGGGCAGATCCTTATAGGGCAGGACCTTCATATAGATATAGGATCCGTTTAAAAGCTGATTTGTGGACACCAGGCGGTTTCTGACCTCCAAGGCCGGATTTGTCTTTCCCTCCCCTGTTATCCCATTGTTTAGATGCATATCCCATTGCTCAATGAAATCCTCCTCCTGATCCTCCATCACTGAAATGTACTCCTTTAGCTTACTTCTGTATTTTTCCTTTCCGTAATTTTTTATATAGTACACAGCCTGGTTCTTCATTGCCGTGCCCTCCTTTCCGCTTGCAGGTAAATAGTCCTCTATTTTCAAACTGTTGAGCTTTAGTCTTAAAAAGTCGCTTTTTTTACTTTTAAGATTTATATCTGTATAATCCTTAAGATGATCCTCAAGATAAGCGATATCTCCCTTACCGTATCTGTAGGAGCTGTCAATATACAAAAGATCAAACTCTTCAAAAAGCTCCCTGCTGTATTCTCCAAAGCAGGAGCGTAAAGCCAGATCACTTTTAAGCTCCATCTCATACTTTATTAACTCAAATCTTGCACTTTCTATAAGACTTAAGATAAAAATACATATAAGGGATAAGATCAGGGCCATAAATATGCTTATCTCGGCCCTTACCATGTAAAAACCCTCTTTAAGCTTATTTCCTATATTCTTTTCCTCTTTCCTTACAAAGCTGAACTGTCTGTTGCTATCCTCTGGAAGATGTTGTTTATGATATTTGTAAGCTGGTTTCTGAATATCACCACAAGTCCTATAAGCACCACAAGTATCAGTATCATCTCCACCGTCCCTATTCCATCCTCCTCAACTAAAAAACGTCTTATAATATCTTTGATCTTTTTACTCATTTTTTTCTCCTTTCCTATCCGAATCCGTGTGCATCTAAGGCAGTTTTTGATTGCGTCCCCGGACTCAATCAAAAACTGCCAGTGCTGGAATTACAATAATTATCAAAACCACCGCCAGCATCATAAACATAGGCAGCAGGAGTCTGGTACCCGCCTTTTCCCCCATTTCTCTGGCTCGGTTCTTTCTTTCCATAAAGGCCTTTTTAGCCTCTTCCCTAAGGATACTGCTAACATCAGCCCTTCCCTTTTTTACTGTCTGTTCCATGATATTTACAAGCTGCCTGTATTTATGAAGCTCACACCTCTTTCCAAAATCCTCATAAGCAGCCGTTTCTCCCATTCCCTCCTCCATTTTTTGTCTTGTCTTTATCATTTCCTCATATACATACTTAACCTCCTCTCCCTTTTTCCTTTTAGTCTCATAATCCTTACACAACCTTAAGATTATTCCCTTTGTATTCATTCCCACTTCATAAAAAAGGGCAAATTTATTTATTATGATGGGATAATCCCTAAGCATCTGCTCATTTCTTTTCTTTACCTTCTCCTTAAGCTCCTGATCCCCCCTTTTGTACAACAAAATTCCGGACATAAAAGCCAAAAATAGTATTGCGCTGCCCTTTCCCTTTGAGGGCTCACTGTAGCTTATACTTTTACCCCCTATTTCCTTTGGCAGAGTAAGTCTGTCCTCTTCTCTCGTGGAAAGCTCTGCCTGACCTACGGCGCTGTTAAGGCTTTCTTTTAAACCCTCCTCCCCTTCCTCCTCAGGCAGAAATATCCTTACATAAAAATCCAGGTCCTTTTTGTAATCCTCATACCTAAAGCTTGCTCTTATACCCGTGATCACCCCGGCCTCATAATCTTTAAGACTCTTAAGCCTTTCTCTGTCTATCCTTCCCGAATCATCCAACAATAAGGGATCCTCTGCCCTGTAGCTTAGTGAAAAGGGATAACCCTCCATATTTTTTACAAGCTTAAGATCACTGCCTACGTAGTCAAGAGAAGGATTGTCTCCCTTTATGATTTCCGGAAGCTTTTCTGAAGCCTCTTCAAACATAAGATCAAGGCTTTTACTGTCATATTTCTTTTCCCCCACGGAAAGCTTTAGCAAAACCTTTTCTTTTTTCTCCCTGTCAGTAGCCCACAGCTCAATATTTTTTGCTTCTCCGCCGTAGTCCTCTCTCATTATCTGGTTCCCGTTAATAAGCTCTCCCGAATCCTCTGATAAAAGCTCTGAAGCCAGGGCAGTAAGAGCCCCTGCAGCCAGTGTTATAAAAAAGAGTAAAAGCTTCTTTCTGTAAAACAGGACCAGCCTTTTATCCATGCTTAAGCGACTGTTAAATTTTTTAAGATCTTCGTAAATATTTTTTGGAGTTGATTTTTTTATAAGTGTTATAAATCTGCTTTTTGATATGGTTATAAGCAGGAATATGCCAATAAGACTTGCCGTCAAAACGCTGATATACAAAATTATCATTTCATACCTTTACATTCCCTATCCTTTCTGCCAAAAAAAAGGCTGCTGCATATACCAGAAGACAAAGAGTCATTACAAGGAAACCTCCGGGATTATGATATAAGGGATCAAGAAAGCCCCTGCTGCTTATACGAAGGTATATCAGTATCCCAAAGGGCACAAAGCTCATGATCCTTTGCTCAAATTTTTTTCCGCTGAGTAAAACCTCCACCTCTGACTCTGTCTCCTCCTTTTCCTTAAGAATATTTACCGTATGACCTATCATTTTATTCAGATCACCTCCGCTTCTTTTGGCAAGAATAAAGACCTCGGCAAAATCCTTTATATCTTCTATCTCCGTACGGTTCCCGTAGTCATAAAGTATGTCTTCTATATTTATCCCTATTTGAAGCTGCTTTATAAAGTCCTTTAACTCAAGGGCCATAATTGAATCCTCTCCGTAAAGACCAACCATATCCCTGTAGCTTTCCCTGAAGGCATTCTCTATTGAATAACCTGCATTCAGGGCCGTTGACAGGGACATTATCATGTCCGTAAACTCCTTCCTTATCCTGCTGCTCCTTTTTTCCCTGAGCTGCTTTCTTTTATATTTCAGGTAGAATATGATTCCCGGAAAAAGTAAGAAAAATACATATATGGAATCGTAAAATAAAAATGCTGTCAGTGATATGATCAATGTGTACTCTGCAAAATACAGAAGTATTTCAGAACCGCTGAACTTATAGATCTTATAATTCAAAGCTCTATCCCCGCTCTTTTCAGCTTATCCCTGTAGGAAAGCTCCTCTTCCTTTATAAAGCTTCCGTATATTTTTCCATCTCTCTCAGCCTCCTCTCTGAAGGAATAAAGCCTCTTTGTCTTAATATCCCCCTCCTCCATACCCTCAACCTCTATTATCTCCAAAAGCCTTCTGCTCTTATCCCTTAATCTACCCAACTGTATGATAAGGTCTATTCCCGAGGCCATCTGCTTCCTTATGGCAGTCAGGGGAATATCCGAGGACATAAGCATCATAGTTTCAAGCCTTGACAGTGCATCCTTGGCGCTGTTTGCATGAATAGTGGATAAGGATCCGTCCTGCCCAACATTGAAGGCCTGGAGCATATCTATGGCTTCAGCGCCCCTTACCTCTCCCACAATGATCCTGTCGGGTCTCATCCTGAGAGAGGATCTTATAAGATCCCGAATGCTGATCTCCTTACAGCCCTCCACATTTGAACTCCTTGCCTCAAGCCTGACTATATTTTTTATACCCCTTATCTGAAGCTCGGCACTGTCTTCAATGGTTATGATCCTTTCATTTTCGGGAATATAGCCCGACAAAACGTTCAACATGGTGGTTTTTCCCGCTCCGGTGCTTCCGCTTATGAGAATGTTGTACCTGGCTGTGACCATTTTTTTAAGAAAGAGTAAAATCTCCGGGCTTAAGGCCCCGTACTCCAATAGTCTCTTATCATCCACCGGATCCCTGGGAAATCTTCTTATAGTTAATATAGGCCCGTTTATGGCAACGGGAGCCAGTACCACATTGACCCTTGAGCCATCCTCTAATCTGGCATCCTGAATGGGGGAGGCGGTGTTTACTGTTCTGTTTGCTTTCGCAACTATCTTTTGAATTATATCCTCAAGCCTTTCCCTTGAGGAAAAGCTTTTATCGCTTTCGATTATCCTTCCTCCCTTTTCATAGAAGATACTATGGATCCCGTTTACCATTATCTCGCTTATATCCTGATCTTCAATAAAGTCCTCAAGGACATCCAGCCTCCTTATGGAATTGAATATATCATGTCTTAAGGAAAGCTTCTCCTTTAGAGAAATATGGGTATTTCTGCACTCCTTCTGGATATTTTTATCAATTATCCTATATACCTCCTCATCATTTATCACTGTAATGGAATCAAGATCCTCCTGGACCTTTAGCCTTATTCTTTCCATTTCCCCTACAGAGTTCATATACCGGTCTGCCTCCCTTCCTCTTTTTAGTAAAGTCCTTCTGTATTTATCTTCAAAAAAAGCTACAATATAGATTCCTTTTCAATATAAGACTTTAAAAGTTCAATATCCCCTTCCTCCAAATCTCCTGACATGCTCTTAAAGCAGGGAAATTCAACCTCTTTTATTCTTTTTAACAGCTCTTCCCCTCCCGAAAGCCTCTTAAAGTCCCCTCTGAACTCCCTAAGCTTTGCCCTTGACAATCCATCGGATCTCACAGGCATATAGACCTTATCGCTTTCCCCTAAAAGCTCCCTTATGCCATGGATCCGGTTTCCTGCATCCACAACTATATAGTTAAAGTAAGCCCTTTCCCTTATTAGCTTAAAAAGCTCTGACCATATCCCTTCCTCCACCTCCTCAAGCTCTGTAGCCGAAGCCGGATTTAATATGGAAAATCCTTCCTCCTCTATGATATAGTCTCCTATTTCTTCCAAAGCCTTCTCCTTATTGACCTTTATATCGTATATAAGGTCTCCAAGGTTTTTTAACCCTTTAAAGGAATAAAGTCTGCTTATGCCGCTGTAGCCCTCAAGATTTATATATAAAATCTCACTATCCCTTTTTCTTTCTGCCAAAAGCCGGGCTATGGCAAGAGAAAGACTGGTTTTAAGTACCCTGCTTAAGGGAGAGTATATGCTTATGAGACGGGCCTGCTGCCTCCTTTTGCTTTTATTTTCTTTACTTTCTTCATATTCCGGCTTATCCTCCTTCACAAGATCACAGCCTTTCCTCCTATCCTTCTTAAAGTCATAGCCTAACCTATTATCCTCCTTAAGGTCACAGCCTATCTCTTCCTCCTTCTTAAGACCTGCCTCTTCCAGTATGGTCTTTACGCAGGAATAGCGGTATATAAAGCCCGGAGCCCTCAAGGCTTCCCTGTCAGCCGTAAGGATATAGAGCTTCTCCTTATCGGGAAAGTCCCCATGACCAAGCCCTTCCAGCTCTAGCATGAATTCCTCTCCCATTATATTAAGATCAGCCTTCCTCTCTTCCATCCGGCTGTTTATAAAGCTTTCCACCTCTGTATAGAGCAAAACCTTTATATCTTCTCTTCTTTTATTTATATAGTCATTAAGCTTTATGGCATATTTACTGTTCAGATCACAGATAACTAATTTTTTATACACAACCTTTCTCCCGCAAAAAGTATAACCCCAAAAAATACCGCCAAAGCAAAGGGAATGACATTATCCCCCTTCCCTCTTTTCCTAAAGAAGGCAATTTTTACAAGCCCTAATATCGCACCGAAGAAAAATGAGTAGACCAAGATCTTTTTTAAGGCTCCCTCTCCAAGAAAGACCCCGGTCATTGACAGTAGCTTTATATCCCCGGCTCCCATCCTGTGAAAAAGAAAGAGTATCCCCGGGAAAATAAGGGGTATTATGCCTCCGAGAAGGGAGCTTTTCAGCCCTCTTATGCCTTCCTCAAAAAATACAGCTCCCATTCCCATAAGCATTCCTGCCGCAATAAGGCTGTTTTTTATCTTATAAGTCTTTATATCACTGATAGCCGCCACAAAAGTAACTATGACAAGTATTGATATCCTAAATATCCTTCCTGCCTCCTCCTATATCCATATTGATACTGATCCTAAAGCCTGATTGTTTGTCTGATCATTAGCTGAATCGCTAAAAAATGTAAAATCTGAAAAAATATGTTGTGTATGATCTTATGTGCTACAACTTAGGTTAAATATTAAAACAAAAATATCATCTTGTCCACATGAAAAATTCCATCTTTTAAATTTTTGGCAGATCATACAAAAATTTACTGTATTTACTGCTCCTCTTTCTAAAAGATGGAATCTGTCTTTGTGAAAACTATATAATTTGTTGTCTGAAATCAGCCCTGTATTTTTTTCTTAAGCCTTAAAGCCTCTGTTATAAATACCGTTTATACTTTCGTTCAGGCTGTTCTTTCCATAGGTAAGACCTGCATATACCTGCTCGGTATTTCCCATAACAGGACCTGACTTATCCTGCTTTGCCATTTCCTTGAAGGAATCCCTCAGGCTTAGCATAAGACCTTTCACAGCCTTAAGCCCCTCCACATCATTCTTAACGGGAGCCAGGGTTATCTCCTTGCTTATATATATATAAATTCTCATAAGTGGCACTGAAGGTTCATATCTGAAATCCAGAGCCTCCATCAGATCTCCCACACAGCGCCCCGCATTTTTACAGTTATTTCTAAAGCCTTCCCTGTCATTTTTGTCAAAGGCCTCTAAGGCATCCTTTATATACTGGTCTGCCATATCATAAACAAGCACGATTATCTCACTGGGATTTGCCTGAGTTATCTTAAGGGTGAATTCCTGTATCTGTTCTTTTGTCATCTTAATCTACCTCTGTTCCTTAAAAATTTTATGACTGCAGCAGCTGAAGAGCCTGCTGGGGCTGCTCATTGGCCTGGGCTAACATGGAGGTTCCTGCCTGTGTCAGGATCTGAAGCTTGGTGTATTCAACCATCTCCTCTGCCATATTCACATCTCTTATATTGGAGAAGGAGGATGTAAGGTTCTCTTCGGTAACGTTTAAGTTGCTTACTGTTGCCTCAAATCTGTTCTGAAAGGCACCAAGTCTGCTTCTAATCTTTGAAGTGTATGCCAGGGCATCATCCGCAAAGGCCATGGCCTTTTTTGCCCCCTCCTCTGTACGAAGGTCTATATTATTTAAACCGAGGCTTTCAAGATCAAGGTTGGGTATAGCCACCGTAATGCTGTGTCCCTCCTTTGAACCTACCTGGATCTTCATTCC
>JAILBX010000190.1 GCA_024680675.1 Lachnospiraceae bacterium
CTCTCATAGGAGAAGCGGTGTTTACTGCCTCCAAGTAAGGAATCCCCCACATTTTCATACTCTATTATGGGGCCGGAGGTCATAAGAGGAAAATATGAAGCTAAGAGAGCAAATTTTCCGGGATTTTTTAAAGCTTCCACCCTTCCCCAGTAAACGTCCACCACATAGCCTATTATTATCAGCATAAAATAGGATATCTTCGGAGGAGCAAAATCCCAGGCCAGACTGTCAAAATAGACCACAAAATCAATGGGAAGTGCTGTTCCGAAAAGTGATAACAGCTTGTTTATTATAGCAATTAAAAAAGCAGAGTATTTAAAGCATACAAGGCATAGCACATCAAGTATCAAAAGGATATTAAAAACAAGCTTCTGTTTATTTTCCTCCGTTTTTGACAAAAGCATGGTGCCTAGGTAATTTACAGCTAATATAGCCAGGAAAACAAGACACTGATCGGTATTTGCATTCTTGAAATAAAAAAATCCACTGCTTATTAAAAGCCACAGCCACTGCAGCTTTCCGGGCAATAGAAAATAGATGATGACCACCAATATAAAAAAAACAAAAAACTCAATTGAAATAAGATTCATAATAAAAACGTCCTGTTAAAAGAAAGATCTGATAATTTATTATATATAAAATAGCGATCAACATACAAGAGATTAAACCCCTTATTTTTAATTATATAAAAATTCGGGGTTTAATCATGGTCTTATATTTCATCGATTACAAAAAAGTAAAAAAGATTTGAAATATTAAAAAGTATTTAAAAAACAATTACCCGGCCTTTTTGACGCAGATCGTTATTTAATATCCTCCTTCAAAACCCACACGCCGAATTCATCCTTTCTAAAGAGATCAGTGTTATAGAAGCTGTTCACTATAGACCAGAACTCGGACTCGGAATAACCTAAAAATTCGCAGAAATCCTCAACACACTTGGGATCCAGTGCATGATCCCTTTCCTTCACAAGCTTTATGGCCTCCTCCCTTGTCATCATACCATATCTTACAAACCTTGAGGCATAGTCTGTAGCTACTCCATGACCGAACTTGGGATACTTCATCCATGGATGTACCAGATAAGCTCTTGAATCCACCTGATCGAAATTTTCTGCATTTTGCTTTCTGTCCCATTCATGGGTCAGATCGTGGAAGCCATGCTCCTTTGCAAAATGATAGTTATAAATACTGTTCCAGGGAACAAAATATGAAACATACATAGGATCAAGACTGTTTATCTGCTCCTCAGTAGGTGCCTTTGTCATAGAAAGCACCTTCATATCCACTCCTGGAAGTTTACATAATTCATCATAGTCTATGTCACTGGCTACACCGTTATTCAGGATACCTCTTGCCGAATAGGTTTCCTCAGCATCAGCTCCGCCGTATTCAAGGCTCACATTCTCACCGTAAACCAAAAGAGGCGTATTAAATTTAAGAGCCATAAGCAAAGGGAAGGTATAGATAAGCCTGTCCACAAACCAGG
This sequence comes from Lachnospiraceae bacterium, assembly GCA_024680675.1. Lineage (GTDB taxonomy): Bacteria > Bacillota > Clostridia > Lachnospirales > Lachnospiraceae > UBA2868. The sequence goes on from JAILBX010000190.1 coordinate 1,490, forward strand.
TGGGCTTACCATACTTCTCAAAGGTATATCTCATTATGGTTTTTTGTGCCTTAAGATCAGGCTTTAAGCTTATTATATTACATCCAAACTCCTCTGAGATATTTTTAATATTATGTAAACCTGCCTTTGTCATAGGAAAGTTATCTTCAACACTTACAAGAATAGGATTCATTTTCATCTCATTTTTCATAAGATGAACCTGAAAATGACTGTCCTTACCCCCGCTTACTGCTATCATGCAATCATAATCATCTCCGTTACAGCCACGATACTTATCGCACAAGGCCTCAAGCTCCTTGTACCTTTTATTCCAGTCCACCTTATCCTTTGCCTCATGGGCACGGCAGGCAGAGCAGATACCTTCTTCGTCAAATTTGATTCCCGGTCTTGTATCCGGCATAACGCATCTTTTACAGTACTTCATTTTAATCCTCCTTCTCTCCAAAACGATCCTTAATTCATTGTAAAGCCTACTTTATCTTTTTGGTCCGTAACAATAAAAAAGACGGAGGTATTCATCGAAAACACCTTCGCCTTCGATAAGGATTATATAAGCATACTTATAAGTTGTCAAGGAGATCATAAATTATTCACACTCTTCTCAATTTACTCTTCTCATATATTAAGCTCTTCCTCTGCTAAAAGCTTTAAAGCTCAACAAAACCATGCTTTTCAGCTGAATAGTATGCGGCATATATTATCTTAGCCACGTCGTAAGCAAGTGAAAATCCTGATTTCGGCTTTCTGTCAAAATAAATCGATTCTATAAAATCACGCATTTCATCTGTATATCCACGGATGATCTCATCCTCCAAAGCCAGATTGTTCCATCCTGTTTTTTGAGGGAGCATCTCCGAAATGTAAACATCATCAAGTCTTTCTTCATCCAAAAAATAAGTACTCATAAGATTTGATAAAGTCAGGTTACAGTTAATGACCGCATCATTACAATAAAGCTCCAGATAGTTCTTGCTGCCTCCAAGGAGTACATCCGTTGCGATTATAACAGCCTTGGTATTATCCGAAAAATTAATTATAACAGTCCCGCAATCCTCCACATCATTAGGTCTCGCCGCTATGTGTCTGTGCTCATATTCACTAAGATGAGGCGTTATCTGTCCCATATCCGCAAAAACAGAGCTCACCTTCACTTCTCTTCCAAGTGCCCTGGCCTCAACCTGCTTCAGCCACAGCAGAGCAGCCAATGGATGGGCTCCCGTTCTTATAAATGTTCCCCCTCCGGTCTTACACCACTCACCGGCAACAGGAGAGCTTGAACCCTTTAAGCTTTCCTCTCCCTTTGCATATAATATCCTGCTTTTTTTCTTACTGATTATCTCAGCAGCCTTGGTTACCGCAGGAGCATATACAAAATTTTCGGCATACATAAATTTTTTATCCGACTTTGAGACCGCCTCTTTAAGCCTGTCCATTGAAGCAACTACTTCTTTGTACATTTTTTCCTTTGTGACATTTTTCCCGATGGGCTCTATGTCCCCTTCTTTTCCAAAATATCCGCTCAAGGGCTTTTCACAGATAACATGCTTCCCGGCATTTAAGGCCTTTATTATCATTTCCTCATGGGCATAAGGAGGGGTACAGATATCTATAACATCTATCTCATCATCATTTAAAAGATCATCAAAGGACAAGGATGCGTTTTTAAAACCAAACCTCTCCTTCATGGCTCCCACCTGTTCCATACGGTGGGCTATTATATGTTTATAACAGACCGGAACCTCGGTATATCTTTGCAGAGCGTTCATATGCAGCTC
>JAILBX010000217.1 GCA_024680675.1 Lachnospiraceae bacterium
GTAACAAACATATCCTGTTTATTGTTGGCGCAGATAGCATTATTTGAATCCTCTAAAATCTTAGCCGGAGATTTGCCCTGCATGGCATTATTGGCCAAAACTGTCTTTGAAGACATCATAAAGAGGGCTGCAGGAACACCCTTACCTGAAACATCCGCTATGAAAATGCATAGATGATCATCGTCTATCATGAAGAAATCATAAAAATCTCCTCCGACTTCTTTTGCCGGATCCATAGATGCAAACAGATTGAACTCGCGCCCTTTGGTAAAGGCCTCAAAATTGGTGGGGAGCATACTGGCCTGAATATCCGTTGCCACAGCAAGTTCACTGGCAATCCTCTGCTCTTTGGCAGTTGCATCCTTCAGGTCGCTGATATATTTTTGCAGCGAGTCCGTCATATTGTTAAACGACATAGCCAGCTCGCCGATCTCGTCATTGGTATCTACTTTGGTTCTTCGTTCCAGATTTCCGCCACTGATCTCCATAACATCTTTGGTCAGCCTCTTCAGGGGATCTGTAATACGTCTTGAGAAGACTCCTGCTGTCATGGTTACGAGAAGCAATATGATGGCAGTAAGAACCAATAGATTCTGTATTGTGTTAAGCACTCCCCGAAGAACAGAAGCAACCACTGAATCTGTATTGGCATCTATGCTGTCCCTGATCTTATAAGAAGGTTCCAAAACGGTTGAAACAGGGCTTAGGATACAGAGGGTCCATTGAGTGTAATCAATGGTGGCAAAGGCAACATATACTCTGTCCTTACCCGTGCCGGTGCTCATTACACCATCTTTCTTTTCAAGTATCTCCTTTCCTACTTCTTTAAGTACATTATCGCTGGCTTCATCAAATATATTGAATTCCGTACCCTCTTTAGTATCTATATCCTTGCCGACTATAATGTTACCCTCATCATCGATAAGAGTAGCAACATTGGGGTTGACAATTCCATCATTGACCATGGTCCTGTTCATATCCTCCATCAATATGTCCATGGCAACACAGCCTGCAAACTCGCCCCGCTCATTATAAAAGGGCGACACACAGGTTATGGTAAGACCTCTTCCGTAACTGTCCCAGTAGGCGTCCGTAAAAACACTGTATCCGGTTTCCTTTCCAAGCTGATACCATTCAGACTCATAGAAGTCATAGTATTGATTTCCATCTCCTGCTGCAAGCTCCGAATAAGTATCATAGCTTATCATAAGACCTGTCTCAGTTCCCATATATACTGACAACACGTTTTCTGCCTGCCTGACAATGGGTTCAAAAATATCCTCCATATTTCCTAACATCTGACTTTCAGCCTTAACATCGTCATAATTTACGGATTCATTGGCAAAACCAAGCTGCATAGCCCATATCCCTGCATTTTCCTCCTTGGCAAGCTCAACATCCCTCTTGGGATATTCCCCTGCTCTCTTATAAAGAGATGATGCATAGCTTGAGGCATAATCCATGGAAGAGGCATAGAGTAAAAGCTTTTGCTCCGCTAATTTTGCCTTATCCTCTGCCTGAAGCACGATACTGTGCTCACGCTCCTTGACCATAGCTTCGGAACTGATCTTAGATGCGTCAGCTCCCAGCTTTGCCGATCCGGAAACTGCCGAATTTCTTATGAAATAAATAGCCGATAAGCTTATGATAGTAGAAACTGCCAGAGTCACCATGGAAAAGGTCAGGGTATTTACTACCATCTTCTTTGACACGGATGGCTCGTTCATGCCGGAATATCCTAACCTGCTCATTATGTTATCATCAACTACAAGGGTGGCGATTATAAGAAGAATCGCACCTACGATCTGATAACGGGTTGCGGGCGTATGCTGTGTATGTAAGATCTTTGACATTATCGGATCCATCATGATCGTGATTATGATCTCAGCTGAAAAGATCAGAGAAGCACTTATTGCAGAAACGTGTTTCTGACAGCTGATCTGTAATAGTCCATAAACCGCACGAATGAAAATACCGATAAAAATAGCGCTGATCCAGAATTTCATATCTGTAGGAATACTGAGGGTGGTCTTTCCCATGGCAGCCTGGATCACCCAGCCGATAAGTGCAAAAACGGAGGAAAAACACATCTGTGAAAATGCAAGCAGCGAACTGTCCTCACCCTCACCTAAAATGGAGACTCCGACAACGTAAGCTGCAAAGAAAACATCCGCTACAATCAGGTAGATAACCTTTGACGATTGAAAGAGTGCTGTAGTATCACCGCCAAACATGAGGATCAGAGCTATGATAGCTAAAACCGTTGCAACACTTGAGAAAAAGTTTACCTTCTTGCGAAGCAGGATCAAGAGCGGCGTTACAAACACAAAGTAAAGACTGACGGTACTCGATATTACCACAGAGTCCATGCCCCTGGATCCAAGCAGGACAAAGAGATTAAAGCCGGTCAGTAAAAAGGCAAAAAATGCACCTTTTTTTAAGGTCCTTTTCTCTATTTTAAAGACTTTCTTTATCTTAAACAAAAAGATAATAAGTACGCCTATAACATTTGTGATAAACACAAAGCAAAACGTGGATACACTATCAGGTACGTTGTTCAAAAAAACATACTGGATAGCTGCAAGAAATGTTATAAATATCAATCCCAGTGTTGATAAACCTTTTACTCCAATCTTCATATCAACCTCTTTTTTTAATTATTTTTCTGTTACTATGTACTTCTCTATCAAAAAGGCAGGGCCATATGACTCCTTCAATCTGCGGAGTCCCGGCACGCCCACATCCTCTTCAAAATTTACATATTTGAAGGAGGATACATTTAAAAGTGTAGACTCCTGCCTGATAACCCTGTAAAGACCGGGAAAAGCTCTGTCCCCTTTTTCTATAAGGACATCATAATAATCATCATT
>JAILBX010000248.1 GCA_024680675.1 Lachnospiraceae bacterium
ATGCACTTTTCAGAGCATTTCTCCTGCCCTGATTGTAATGTCAGTATCGAAGAAATAGAGCCAAGGAGCTTTTCCTTTAATAATCCCTTCGGTGCCTGTCCTGTATGCGCCGGACTTGGCTATAAGATGGAGTTTGATATCGATCTTATGATACCGGATATGTCTTTAAGCATAATGGAGGGAGCCATAAAGGTTATAGGCTGGCAGAGCTGTACCGACAAGTCAAGCTTTACCTATGCAACCCTTAAGGCACTTTCGGAAAGGTATGGCTTTGATCTTAACACTCCCTTTGAGGAATATTCCGAGGATATAAAGGACATTCTTATCTACGGAACAAGGGGAGAGGAAATAAAGGTTCATTATAAGGGACAGAGAGGCGTCGGAGATTATGATGTAGCCTTTGACGGCCTTATCAAAAATGTAGAAAGACGTTACAGGGAAACAGGTTCGGATTCCATGAAGGCCGAGTATGAGTCCTTTATGCAGATCACCCCCTGTAAGGAATGTAAGGGTATGAGGCTTAAGAGTACTGCTCTGGCAGTTACTGTTAATGATAAAAATATCTATGAGCTTACAGATATGCCGGTAAAGGAAATGCTTCCCTTTATAGAAGGCTATGAGCTTACGGAAAACGAAAAGCTTATAGGAAGGCAGATATTAAAGGAGATACGTTCCCGTTTAAGCTTTCTTATCCAGGTGGGACTTGACTATCTTACTCTTACAAGATCAGCTGCATCCCTGTCGGGCGGAGAGGCTCAGAGGATAAGGCTGGCTACCCAGATAGGCTCGGGACTGGTGGGAGTTGCGTATATCCTTGATGAGCCAAGCATAGGTCTCCATCAGAGGGATAACGGAAAACTATTGTCCGCTTTAAAGGACTTAAGGGATCTTGGAAATTCCCTTATAGTAGTCGAGCATGATGAGGATACCATAAGGGATGCGGATTTTATAGTGGATATAGGCCCAAGGGCAGGAGCCCATGGAGGAGAGATAATAGCTGCAGGCAGCGTGGCTGACATAGAAAAGGAAGAAAGATCCATAACAGGCAAGTATCTTTCCGGGGAAATAGCCATAGAGATCCCAAATAAAAGGAGAAAGCCCTCAGGATGGCTTAAGATAAAGGAAGCCAGGGAGAACAACCTTAAGGGAATAGATGTAAATATACCCCTTGGGGTTTTTACCTGCGTAACAGGGGTTTCCGGATCGGGAAAAAGCTCCCTTATAAACGAAATACTTTATAAGGTGCTGGCGAAAAAGCTCAACAGGGCAAATACAGTTCCGGGAAAGCACAAGTCCATTTCAGGTTATGATAAGCTTGATAAGGTTATTGATATCGATCAGTCTCCCATTGGGAGAACCCCAAGATCAAACCCTGCAACCTATACGGGAGTCTTTGATCTTATAAGAGATCTTTTTGCCCAGACTGCCGAGTCAAGGGCCAGGGGTTACTCAAAGGGGCGTTTTAGCTTTAACGTAAAGGGAGGCAGATGTGAGGCCTGTTCGGGAGACGGAATAATAAAGATTGAAATGCACTTTTTATCGGACGTTTATGTACCCTGTGAAGTCTGCAGGGGAAAGCGTTATAACAGGGAAACTCTGGAGGTTAAGTACAAGGATAAAAACATCTCGGATGTACTGGATATGACAGTGGAGGAGGCTTTAGAGTACTTTAAAAATATCCCCTCCATAAAGAATAAGATACAGACCCTTTATGATGTGGGACTGTCATATATCAAATTAGGACAGCCCTCCACCACCTTATCAGGAGGAGAGGCTCAAAGGATCAAGCTTGCGACAGAGCTTTGCAAGAGAAGTACGGGAAAGACCATATATATTCTTGATGAGCCTACCACAGGTCTTCATTTTGCGGATGTACATAAGCTTATTGAGATACTTCAAAGACTTACCGAGGGTGGCAATACCGTGGTGGTCATAGAGCATAACCTGGATGTTATAAAAACGGCAGATTATATAATAGATTTAGGACCTGAAGGAGGAGACGGAGGAGGAAGGATAGTTGCTAGGGGAACTCCCGAGGAAGTAGCAAAGACTGAGGCTTCCTATACAGGCTACTATATAAAGGATATGCTTAATAAGTGGGAAGAAAGAAAAAACAATTTGAAGAAAAAGAGTTAAGTTTTAAGGATATTGTCCGATATATCTAATAAGACGCATGGAAGCACAAGTGACGGAGGGAACCGTATCCGCTGCCTGTGCTTTTTTGATTTAATAAAAAAGCCTGAAATTAAGAAAAATTTAATAAAATATTTTGTATAAACCATTTTCTTGCTGTATAATATATAAGTGTTTCTTTTTATTTCCTTAACCGGAAAAACACGTATTTTCAGTGACTTTCGTGAGAAAGTGATACTAGTATAACGATTCTTAAATACCTAGACCAAATGCTTGCCTGCTTATCCCGATAGCACGCATCTGAAATCCTCAGCGTAGCCCGCTACGCCTGCGTTTTTAGATACGCACTCTCGGGCAAGCATACTTCGCATTAGTCCAGTTATTTTGCGATCGTTATACTGGTTTATTCTACCTTGACATTAATTGTTGCTGACTTGTTTGTGCCATCCTTCACTCTGAATTTGATCGTTGAATTACCCGGCTTGTAAGTAGTGATCAATAACTTTACACCAATTTTATTGTTATCTAACTTATGTGCA
>JAILBX010000259.1 GCA_024680675.1 Lachnospiraceae bacterium
TGTTACCCTTACTGCATATCCATCCTTCGAAGTGCCGGGAAGGGCTTTGAATTTCTTTATGTTCCCCACGAAGACATCCATCTCAGTATCTATTTTTGAATTAAGCTTTATTATATCACCAAGCTGCAGATTTACAAAATCATTTACAGTTATAGTACTCTTTCCAAGTACGGCTTTTATTGGCATAGCCACCTTTCTGACTATAGATTCTATATGCTCATTATAGTTTTCATCATTGTTTTCCTTCATGGAAGCAAACCAGTACTTGGTATTAAGCTTATCCATTACGGACTCCAGAGTAAAATAGGGAAGACAGGCATTCATAAGTCCCTCAACCTCTCCTATTTTTATATTAAGAGTCACGATAGCGATCATCTCACTGGGAGCGATTATCTGAGCAAACTGCGGATTTGTTTCAACCCTTTCAAGCACAGGTGAAAGCTCTATAACATTCTTCCAGGGCTCTCTTAAAAGCTGAACGCAGACTGCCAGCATCTTATCAACTATGGATCTTTCTATTTCAGAGAAATCCCTTGTTTTCTCCAAAGGACTGCCCTGACCTCCGAGCATCCTGTCAACAATAGTAAAGCCAAGATTTGCGGCAAGCTCCATCATAATGTTACCCCCTAAGGGTTCAAAGCTTACCACTGCCAAAAGAACCGGGTTCGCCAAAGCTGTTGAAAATTCCGAAAAGGTACAGGCTTCGGAATTTACTACGCTTACCTGTATATTTTTTCTAAGATACACCGGAAGATTCGTGGACAGAAGTCTTCCATAGTGTTCAAATATTATCTCAAGTGTTCTCAAATGTTCCTTGGAAAATTTAGCCGGACGTCTGAAATCATAATTCTTGGCTACCTTTTCATCGGAAGCGGACATCTCATCAGCATCAAGTTCACCAGAGCTCAACGCCTTAAGTAAGCTGTCTATCTCATTTTGCGAGAGAACATCAGCCATTAAGCTCACCTCACTTTTTTATATGCTGATCTTTACTTACTGAGCCTTTATATCCCTGAAGTATACTTCATAAATAAAGGTTGAGCCAAACATATCCTGTACTCTCTTTAAGATCGCCTGCTGGAGCACGTTGGGATTCTCGGAAACCTCTTCCTTTGTATAACCCCCCACAACATCAATGATCTCGCTCTTTATCTTCGACTCGCTGGCGGCCACAAGAGGCTGCATAGTAGCATAGTCAGGATTTGTCTTGTCCAGGGAAAGAGAAACGGAAACCATTGCGTAATGATCAACTCCGTCTCCACTGGGAGCAAGGGTTATAACCATCTCATCCTCTATATTATAGGTCTCTGTGTCAAGCAGAGAAGGTCCTGCGGCAGCTCCACCGGAAACCTGAGGGTTCATCTCAAGATCAAGAACCGCAGCAATATCATTTATCAAGGCTTTAGTCTTATTGTTGGCCGACATAGTGGAAACCAGCAATATGGTTGACAAAACTATGTTTACCAAAACCAGTGCAACAATAATAACAAGTATCAGATTTCTTTTCATTGTCTTCAAGCTCCTCGAATATAGCTTTCTAGTATGTGCTCAGGGTATGATAAAGCTTTATCTCTACTCTTCTGTTCTGAGCTCTTCCCGCTGCGGTGGAATTATCCGCTATAGGGACATATTCGCCTCTTCCCGAGTGTTTTACCATGGAAGGATCCAAACCGGAGTTTTCCACAAGATACTCAAACACCGCCAGAGCTCTTGCGCTTGACAGCTCATTGTTACTGGAAAAAGCCGAGTTGTGAATAGGCACATTGTCCGTATGTCCTTCTATCTCTATTACGCTTTTACCGTACTTCTTTAGTATCATCCCTATCTTATTGAGAATGGGAAGGGATTCTTCCTTAAGCTGTGCCGAACCCGAATCGAAAAGCAAAGCTCCGTTAAGGGTAAGTGACACGTATTGGGAAGTAAAATCCACATCCACCTGTTCCGCTAAGGATTCCTCCTCCAGTGCCTCCTGAATAATCTCGGCCAGGCTTTCAGACTCCTTCATCTGTTCCTTTTCAACCTGCTCCCAGACTTCACTGTCAGTATTGGACTCGGCAGCTTTACCCATGGATACCATGTAATCATCAAGTTCATTCAACTGGCTTACGCCGTTGGATATAAGTATACCATCCCCTATGGACTGGGCTCCGGCAGAAAATATACTGTAGGAATCATTAAAGGAAGCTGCTATTGCTTCAAACTTCTGCTTGTTTACATCAGACATAGCAAAAAGCATAACGAAGAAACACAAAAGCAGATTCATGAGGTCGGCAAAGGTCGCCTGCCAGGCCGGCGCTCCTTTAGGGGGATCCTCGGGTTTTCGCTTAGCCACCGTCATCACCTCCGTCCGAGCCTATGGAGCTTCTGACGCTGGGCTCTAAGAAGGATTTAAGCTTTTCTTCAATAACTCTTGGGTTTTCACCTGCCTGAATTGACAAAAGCCCCTCTATGGTTATTTCCTTGCACTGCATCTCCGAAGCATTTATGGCCTTAAGCTTGGTAGCAATCGGAGCGCATATCCAGTTGGCAAGAACAGATCCATAGAAAGTCGTTATCAAGGCAACGGCCATGTTGGGACCAAGGGTTGATATATCATCCATGTGATACAGCATCATAACGAGACCTACCAGAGTTCCGATCATACCCCATGCAGGTCCCATTCCTCCAAGATCATCCCAAAATGAAATGTTTCCTCTGTGTCTTCCATCAATACTGACCAGCTCCGTCTCCATTATTCCTCTTACAAGCTCCGGATCGGTACCGTCAACAACCAGCATAATGCCCTTTTGTAAAAAAGTATCCTCCAATCCTCCCGCAGCTTCCTCAAGAGAAAGCAGACCTTCTTTTCTGGCCACGTTGGATAACTCTATTATTTTTTTTATAACATCTCCGACATCACTTGTTTTTCCGCCAAAGATTGCTATTTTAATACTTGTTAACCCCTTTATAAAATCCGGTATCTTATAGCCCGCGAACATTGCGGCAAAAGCGCCACCAAAGGTGATCATTGCACTGGGAGCATCGAGGAAGTAGGCAATACCTGCCATTCCATCCTGACCCAGGGCGATAGATATGATGATAAACACCAAACCCAATACCAGACCTATGACGGTTGCAATATCCAATACTCACACCTGCCTAATTTATAAAAATTTCCCTTTTAAAAGATTTTACTAAATTTTTAACCTCTTGTCTACGTTCTTTTACAATTATTTTTTTGCCATTCATAA
>JAILBX010000260.1 GCA_024680675.1 Lachnospiraceae bacterium
TGTTACCCTTACTGCATATCCATCCTTCGAAGTGCCGGGAAGGGCTTTGAATTTCTTTATGTTCCCCACGAAGACATCCATCTCAGTATCTATTTTTGAATTAAGCTTTATTATATCACCAAGCTGCAGATTTACAAAATCGTTTACAGTTATGGTACTCCTGCCAAGTACAGCTTTGATTGGCATAGCCACCTTTCTGACTATAGATTCTATATGCTCATTGTAGTTTTCATCATTATTTTCCTTCATGGAGGCAAACCAGTATTTGGTATTAAGCTTATCCATTACGGACTCCAGAGTAAAATAAGGGAGACAGGCATTCATAAGACCTTCAACCTCTCCTATTTTAATATTGAGAGTCACTATTGCGATCATCTCACTGGGGGCTATTATCTGAGCAAACTGGGGATTGGTTTCAACTCTCTCAAGCACCGGCGAAAGCTCTATAACATTCTTCCAGGGCTCTCTTAAAAGCTGAACGCAGACCGCCAGCATTTTATCAACTATGGATCTCTCTATTTCCGAAAAATCCCTTGTTTTCTCCAGAGGACTTCCCTGCCCTCCCAACATTCTGTCTACTATGGTAAAGCCCAGATTGGCTGCAAGCTCCATCATAATATTGCCCCCAAGGGGTTCAAAGCTTACCACTGCCAAAAGAACCGGGTTTGCCAAAGCCGTGGAAAATTCCGAAAAGGTACAGGCTTCGGAATTCACTACGCTTACCTGTATATTTTTTCTGAGATACACCGGCAGATTCGTGGACAGAAGTCTTCCATAATGCTCAAAAATTATCTCAAGGGTCCTTAAATGCTCCTTGGAAAATTTAGCCGGACGTCTGAAGTCATAGTTCTTGGCTACTTTTTCATCGGATGCGGACATCTCATCAGCATCAAGTTCACCAGAGCTCAACGCCTTAAGCAAGCTGTCTATCTCATTTTGCGAGAGAACATCAGCCATTAAGCTCACCTCACTTTTTTATATGCTGATCTTTATCTACTGGGCCTTTATATCCCTGAAGTATACTTCATAAATGAAGGTTGAACCGAACATATCCTGTACTCTCTTTAAGATAGCCTGTTGAAGTACTGAGGGATTCTCGGAAACCTCTTCCTTTGTGTATCCGCCCACAACATCAATGATCTCACTCTTTATCTTCGACTCACTGGTGGCTACAAGAGGCTGCATGGTAGCATAATCAGGATTTGTCTTGTCCAGTGAAAGTGAAACGGAAACCATTGCGTAATGATCCACTCCGTCACCACTTGGAGCAAGGGTTATAACCATCTCATCCTGTATATTATAGGTCTCCGTATCAAGGAGAGAAGGTCCGGCGGCAGTCCCTCCGGAAATCTGCGGATTCATCTCAAGATCAAGAACCGCAGCAATATCATTTATCAAGGCCTTAGTCTTGTTGTTGGCCGACATAGTCGAAACCAGTAATATGGTTGACAAGACTATGTTTACCAAAACCAGTGCAACAATAATAACAAGTATCAGATTTCTTTTCATTGTCTTCAAGCTCCCCAAATATAGCTTTCTAATATGTGCTCAGGGTATGATACAGTTTTATCTCTACTCTTCTGTTCTGAGCTCTTCCCTCAGGGGTGGAGTTATCCGCTATAGGGACATATTCCCCTCTTCCCGAGTGTTTTACCATTGAAGGATCCAAACCGGAATTTTCCACAAGATACTCAAACACTGCCAGAGCTCTTGCGCTTGACAGCTCATTATTGCTGTCAAAAGCCGAGTTATGTATAGGCACATTGTCCGTGTGTCCTTCTATCTCTATTACGCTTTTACCGTACTTTTTCAATATCATTCCTATCTTGTTAAGTATAGGGAGGGATTCCTCCTTGAGCTGGGCTGAGCCTGAGTCAAAAAGCAGGGCTCCGTTAAGAGTAAGGGACACATACTGGGAAGTAAAATCCACATCTACCTGTTCTGCCAGGGACTCCTCCTCAAGCACCTCCTGGATTATCTCGGCAAGGCTTTCGGACTCCTTCATCTGTTCCTTTTCAACCTGCTCCCATACTTCGCTGTCGGTATTGGATTCAGCAGCCTTACCCATGGACACCATATAGTCATCAAGCTCATTCAGCTGGCTCACTCCATTGGATATAAGTATACCATCTCCTATGGACTGGGCTCCGGCAGAAAATATACTGTAGGAATCGTTGAAGGAAGCTGCTATAGCCTCAAACTTTTGCTTGTCCACATCGGACATGGCGAAAAGCATAACGAAGAAACACAAAAGAAGATTCATCAGGTCGGCAAAGGTTGATTGCCAGGCCGGCGCTCCTTTCGGGGGATCCTCCGGTTTCCGCTTAGCCACCGTCATCACCTCCGTCCGAGCCTATGGAGCTTCTGATGCTGGGCTCTAAGAAGGATTTAAGCTTTTCTTCAATAACTCTGGGGTTTTCACCTGCCTGAATGGACAGAAGTCCCTCTATGGTTATTTCCTTGCACTGCATTTCCGAAGCATTTATGGCCTTAAGCTTGGTAGCAACCGGAGCACATATCCAGTTGGCAAGAACCGAGCCGTAGAATGTCGTTATCAGGGCAACAGCCATGTTAGGACCAAGGGTTGATACATCATCCATGTGATACAGCATCATAACGAGACCTACCAGAGTTCCGATCATACCCCATGCAGGTCCCATTCCTCCAAGATCATCCCAAAATGAAATGTTTCCTCTGTGTCTTCCATCGATACTGACCAGCTCAGTTTCCATGATTCCTCTGACGAGCTCGGGATCGGTACCATCAACAACCAGCATAATGCCCTTTTGTAAAAAAGTATCCTCCAATCCTCCCGCAGCTTCCTCCAGAGAAAGCAGACCTTCCTTTCTGGCCACGTTGGATAACTCTATTATTTTTTTGATAACATCTCCGACGTCACTTGTCTTTCCGCCAAAGATTGCTATTTTAATACTCGTTAACCCCTTTATAAAATCCGGTATCTTATAGCCCGCAAAAATTGCGGCAAAAGCGCCACCGAAGGTGATCATTGCACTGGGAGCATCAAGGAAGTAGGCAATACCTGCCATTCCATCCTGACCCAGGGCGATAGATATGATGATAAACACCAGACCCAATACCAGACCTATGACGGTTGCAATATCCAATACTCACACCTGCCTAATTTATAAAAATTTCCCTTTTAAAAGATTTTACTAAATTTTTAACCTCTTGTCTACGTTCTTTTACAATTATTTTTTTGCCATTCATAA
>JAILBX010000282.1 GCA_024680675.1 Lachnospiraceae bacterium
GTCATATCTTATAAGTCCGGCATAGCTGCCTATCCATAAAAAGCCGTCCGAGGTTTCGGCAATGGCATTGGCCTCTGAAGTTGGAAGGCCGTTATTGTTATCATATATAACTGCCGAAAAGCCCTCCTTAAGCCCTGTGGGGTCCACGGATACTGACCTGTTTATATTACCCGAGGTATTTAAAAGAACCCCCGGCTCCTCACCAAATACCTTATTTCCCATACCAGGGATCATAAATAAACACAGGGCAAGAGTAAATATCCCGCCGGATAGCTTCCTTATCATAGATATTCTGTTTTTTCTCATCAATTTTCTCCTATTAACTCCGGATCCCGGGCTTTCCTGCAGACATTTTTCCCATCCGAAGACCTGTTCAGTTTTCTCAAGGTGTAGATACTATAAAGGCTCACTTTAGATATACAAAAATTGTACATTTTTCACAAAATATATATTTATAATTACAAGGGAAGATCCCTTCATTTTTATCGGCATTTGTCACATAATACTCCCCATGATAAGCAAAATCCCCCCGGATCAATTATATGTTCAAGGGAAAAAGCAAAAATATTTTTTCCCTGTTTTTACAAGATATTGACAGTAAAAAAATTAACTATTCGATATATTGTATCATATTTCTTTTTATACATTAAGCATAAATTACAATGTCACATTTTTATTTATATTTTCCGGAAAATGGTATATAATATTAACTAGAGTCTTGTGCGTATTAATAGTGCTTTTTGTATAATATGCACAAAATTTTGACTTTAGGAAATAATATTTGAAAGGAGAAGAGATTATGAAAAAGAGTATGAGCAAGGCTAAAGCATTGCTAAGTATCCTTCTGGTTCTTGCAATGATAGTGCCTGCTGCTTTACCGAGCTACGCTGCTACCCGTGTTAATGGTAACAGTAAAGCAGCCGTAGAAGATCTCAAAACGGAAACAAATGAAGCCGAAGAAGCTTCAGAGCAGTCGTCACAGGAGGCTTTAGAAGACGACAGTGCTCAAACCAATAATGATAAGGACGCTGCATCAAAAAGCGACGAGACGTCACAAAGCAAGGCAGCAGATACTGCCGATGCGGCAACAGACGCCAAGGTAGCAACAGATGCTGATGTTGCTGAAAAAAACACTGAGGAGGGAGAAGAGCTTCAATCCTTAGATGACCTCTTTATGGATTTTTCAGGGACCGGCGAATCCATAAGCGAAGCAGACCGTTTAGGCTTTACCTATCGTAACGGTTCTACCGATCCAAACTGCGATCCTAAGGATGTATATTTTGATAAGAAGATAATGATCACGGAAGTAAACAGCCCTGTGGCTGATCCCTATACTTCCTCCTTTGGCATTGATTCAGATCAGGACTTTTCTTTTATAGTATCCCCCTATCCGGGATATGAGCTTCCCGACAACTATATAAAGTCTATAATTTATGACAAGTATAGCAGTGAAAGCGTACATACGGAAAAGAAGCTTTCTTTTTCCTCCTACTATGCGGTAGATATCGAAAACTCCTATTATAAGAACAAGGGCTACAGAACAGGAAGTAAGCTTGTTACCCTTCCTGCAGCCGTGCTGAAAAGCATAGAGAGCAATGTATTCACAGCTGACAATGGTGAAAAATACGGAAAGAACATTGTTTTAGAGCTTGGTCAGGCAAGCCCCGCCACCTATAGGGGTATAACAGTAACTGCAGAGGCCGAGGATGGAATAAAGCTAAAGAGCTATTCAAGCAGCCTGCTCTATACAAAGGTAGACGATACCTTAAGTGTCCCCCTAAGCAAGCTTATATCCAATATGGAGGACGTGAATCCTGCAGAGCTTTCTGTTAAAGTAACTGTTTATGATTCTTCTAACAATATATTGAACAGCTTTACCCAGGCTGCAGGTAAAAGTGTAGTATGGAACAAATATCTGGAAGAAGGCTGGTGCGGAATAGATCTTTCCTACTATACTCTTAATATATATGGAGATTTTGAAAATCTTTATGCAGATAACTGCAGTGTAGTCATTGATCTGACAGGAAGAAGCTCAAGTACCTATTACCCTATCGAAAGCTCTATGGATACTAAGCTTGTATCTGCCTGCAAGGTTCTGAGAACAGTAAACCAGGACGGCAGCTTCAGATATACCCTTAAAGAATCCGACAAAAAGGCCATTAAGGGTGAGGATCTTTATCTGGCTTTCTATACCACAAAAAAGAGAGTCATAGAGCCTGAATGTCGCATTGGCAATAAAACAGTGGAGCTTATACCCGTTACCGACTATGATGACATTTCGGGAAGCTCGGGCAAATACATAGATCTATACAAGATCGAAGCAGAGGATATAGCTGATAAGGTGACCTTATACGCCAAAACAAAGGAGTATGTAAAGCTTGAGCATGAGAAGAATAACTATGCTGCCTTTACAGAGGATGGAAGTGAGATCACAAATCTTGACGGAGCCGCTTTGGGGGCAAGCAATGAGGATCTTGGCTTCTTTATCATCCCTGCCGACGGATATGTAGTTGATAATGTTACCTATAGCACAGAGAATTCTCCAATCTCAAAAAGCCGGCCGGCTTCACCGAATCTTATGAGTATTCCTGCATCGGATGTGAATTCTACTGTTTATATATCATCCATACCGGAGTATACAAGCGTAAGAGGTGAAGAGGTTACTATAAATACCCAAAACAGCACAAGCCTTTATACCGCAAGTGCAATAAGTCTTAATATAAATGATGATATAGTAACTACCCCTTTCAGTACTGTTACTACTTCTTTATCTGCTACAGGACATATAGGTGAGCCCTTCTATTTCCAGATCCAGGGCAGTAATACCACAGATCTTAACACTGTGGTTGATTCCTTATTGTATGAAATGGATGGAGAGGTTGGCACCTTAACACCAATAGCAGTAACACCTGCCGTGACCGGAGAAGGAGGAATAAAGCAGGAATCAGTTTACTGGTACGTGATCCCTGAAGTTACCGGTAATGTTATCATCGCTCCCAGTGCAAGGAGCGGGGATGAGATAGTAACTCTTAAATCCCCCGAAAATGAAAATATATATTTCTATATTGACGGAAAGCTTCTTAAGGACGGTGAGTCCGTAGAAGTAGTAAAGGGTACCAAGGTTAATATTGAAGTAGCAGCCATTGGAAGCAAAGATACAAGCACAGTTAAGCTTTCCGATTTTGGATATGTGGCAAACGGTAAGACATATTACTACAATTCAGGTATGTCTGATCCCTCTTACTCTGATTTTAAAAACGGAAGCTGGGAATTCCCTGCAAACTATGATACTACCTTCTTTGCATGGACCAATGAGTATGTAAACAGCGATAACTTTGTTACTGTCTTTGACGGACCTGACATAAAAGCCGGAACTGAAGGCCTTGATGAAAAGGGAATAGCTGCTGTCAGCACTACAGATGAAAATGGCAATGCTTTAGATCTTTCAGTTGTAAATAAGAAGGAGCTTGCCACTATGGTAAGTGCCCAGTCAGCTCTTCTTTCAGTGTCCTCCATGGGCGATACTGACGCCCAGTCAGAAACTCATAACCAATCCTTTGACCTTTCAGATACTAAAATATATCCCTATATGAGTCCTGATAAGGATCATCTGGGAAGCCCCATAGATGGTGATCTTACCATAGAGATAGAAAAAGAAAGCGACGGAAAATATGCCGGTTCCTATCTTAACAGCTATGTGTACGGTATAAAACCCGGTAAAGCAAGCGCCGTTGCAAAGCTTACTGTTAAGGGGAAGACAACAAACCCTAACTCCTACGGAGAAATGACAGACAGCACTTATAACAGGCTTATCTATACTGCTGACAGTGATGAAACAAAGACAAACGGCAGACTTGCCATAGAGGTTGTGGATCACTACAACAGTATCGGTATTTATTCCGATACCGACAATATCTATGCATCTGAAGGAACCATCGAAGCCTACAATGTGGCCAGGCTCTGGGTCAGCGCCCATGATAACATAACTAATACCACAAAGGTTTTGGATGCTTTTTCGGATCCTTCCATCAATTATGTAGACTGGACCTTCAAGCCTGATACACGCTACAATAATAATCCTTCACATGTCTTTTGCTCAGCTAAAGGAGAGGATCTGACAGAGGGAAAAGGCAACTTTTACCTGATCGCTCCTTATGAGATATATGAGGCAAGAAGCGGATCGGATGAAGGATCAAACAAATATGTCTATATAAAAGGCTCTGATACAGAAGAAGTTATTGTAAATGCCTCATATATCTCATAAGGAGCGATCAGGTAAGAGCTATCGCTTTTCTTTTCAAGCTCTCCTCCTTCAGAAGTACAGAAGACATTTGCAGCTTTTTCATTATAGCGTGTGTCAGGATCA
>JAILBX010000285.1 GCA_024680675.1 Lachnospiraceae bacterium
TAGAATTTAAATATTGAGATTAAATATCTTAAGGAGAAAAACTATGTATGAGATAAATTATGAGCAGCCTGTCCATGTTCATTTTATCGCCATTGGCGGAATAAGCATGAGCGGGCTTGCCAAGATACTTCTGACCAGGGGCTTCACTGTTTCCGGTTCTGATATAAAGGCTTCCGGACTGACTGAAGGTCTCATAAAAGACGGGGCAAGGATAAGCATAGGACAGAAGGCGGAAAATATCACAGAGGATATAGATCTGGTAGTCTATTCCGCAGCCATTCATAAGGATAATCCTGAGATGGCAGAGGCCATAAAAAGAGGTCTTCCATTACTTACAAGAGCAGAGCTTCTTGGTCAGATAATGAAAAATTATGAAAGATCCATAGCAGTGGCAGGTACCCATGGAAAGACCACAACCACTTCAATGATAAGCACCATATTGCTGGCAGCTGATCTTGATCCCACTATTTCAGTGGGAGGCATACTGAAGGCCATAGGAGGAAATATCAGAATAGGTAAGTCCGAAAACTTTCTTACAGAGGCCTGTGAATATACCAACAGCTTTTTAAGCTTTTACCCCAAATACAATATTATCTTAAACATAGAAGAAGATCATTTGGATTTCTTTAAGGATATAGAGGATATAAGACATTCCTTTAAAAAGTTTGCAGAGCTTCTGCCCTCAGACGGCCTTCTTGTGATCAATTCGGAAATTGACAGGCTTTCTGAGATCACAGGGGATTTAAACTGCAAAGTTCTTACCTTCAGTTCAAGGGAAGAGGATCCTTCCTCAGACATAAGCTGTAAAAATATATCCTACGATGAAAAGGGATGTGCTTCCTTCACTCTTATAAAGGATAAAAAAGAAGTAACTGATGTGAAATTAAGGGTTCCCGGCAGGCACAATGTTTCCAACGCTTTAGCCGCCATAGCCCTTTGCCTGGAACTGGGAGTCGACCTTGAAGCCATAAAGGCCGGTCTTTTGGACTTTCAGGGAGCAGACAGAAGGTTTGAATATAAGGGAACTCTTAAGGGAATAACCCTTATCGATGATTATGCCCATCATCCAACTGAAATAAGAGCCACATTGAATGCAGCTCTTAATTATCCACACAAGACACTCTGGACTATCTTTCAACCCCACACCTATTCAAGGACCAAAAGCTTTTTTGAAGATTTTGCTGAAGTCCTTTCCCTTTCCGACAGAGTGATCATGGCCGACATCTATGCCGCCAGAGAGACTGATGATCATTCGGTTTCTTCAAAGCAGCTCAGTGATGCCATAAACAAAAGAGGCAGCAAAAGCTACTACTTTGCCTCCTTTAAGGAAATCGAGGACTTCGTAAAGACAAACTGTAAAGAGGGTGATCTGGTGATCACTGTAGGGGCCGGAGATATCTACAAGGTTATTGATGATCTTCTGGCTGAATAAAGAAGGCCTCAGGGCTCATCATTGTCCTTGTCTAAAAATCCGTTTTTCTCCTTATAAGCTGCCACAAGGCTCTGGATCCTGTCACTGGGATCCAGAAGATCGCTTATAGAGGAGTCATGGTTTAAGGTATCTATTATATATGCTATATATTTACTTAGATCACAATTTATATAGTACTCTCTTTCAAGAAGCTCAGGCATCTGATATACAAGATTGGTAGTCAGTACCTTTGTTATAACCCCTTCTTCATAGGCCTTGTCAAAGGGTTCAAGACCGGTGGTGAAAAGTCCGAAGGTGGCCGCGATAAAAATACGGTTTGCCTTCCTCTTCTTAAGCTGCTTTGCCACATCTATACAGCTTTCTCCGGAGGATATCATATCATCTATAACTATAACATCCTTTCCCTCTACGGAGGATCCCAAAAACTCATGTGAGATTATGGGATTTCTGCCATTTACTATCCTTGTATAGTCTCTCCTTTTATAGAACATACCAAGCTCCAGACCAAGGACATTGGCAAGGTAGATAGCTCTTGTCATTCCTCCCTCATCAGGACTTACTATCATCATATGTGAAGAATCTAATGTAAGATCCGTTACCGCATGGAGGAGACCCTTTATGAACTGATATTGGGAACGTACTGTTTCAAAACTTGAAAGGGGGATTGCATTCTGAACTCTTGCATCATGTGCATCAAATGTAATGATATTATCCACGCCCATCCTTGTAAGCTCCTGAAGAGCTATGGCGCAGTCTAATGATTCTCTTGCCGACCTCTTATGCTGCCTGCTTTCATAAAGGAAGGGCATTATAACGGTTATACGCCTTGCCTTTCCGCCTACGGCAGCTATTATTCTTTTCAGATCCTGATAATGATCGTCGGGAGACATCCTGTTTTCATGTCCGCAAAGAGAATATGTAATGGAATAATTACTTATATCTACCAAAAGATACAGATCCGTACCTCTGACCGACTCATTGATAACTCCCTTGGCTTCTCCGGTTCCGAATCTGGATATCTTTGCATCAAGGATATAAGAATCCCTCTGATAGCCACTGAATATCAGAGAATTTTTGTGCTCGTTCTCTCTTTCGGTCCTCCATTTGACCAGATATCTGTCTACCTTTTCTCCTAATGGAATACAGCCGTTTAAGGGTATGATCCTCAGTGAGCCTACAGGAATAGTTTCAAGATTACGCTTTTCTTCGCGTCTGGGCATTTCAACCATTATCTCCTTTATATTTTATTTATTTTTTTCTTTTTGATCCTTATATCAGCGATCTTGGGATTCAAAAGTGCATAGCTTCCCAATAATCTGGAAGCGCTTCTTGACTCATATCTTTCAGAAAGATCGGACATGGAAAGATTTGTGGATATTATGGTCCCTCTCCTTCTGTTAAGTCTTTCATTGATTATAAGAAAGAATCTCGAAACCACGAAGGAGTTTACTGTTTCCGTACCCAGATCATCTATGACAAGAAGGTCACAGTTGAAAATATCATCCCTGATACCCTTCATATCATCAGAATCTTCATAATTCCTGAAAGAATATGTAGCAAGTGTATCAAATAATGTTGTAGAAGTAAAGTAAATTACAGAATGTCCTTTATCCAAAAGCTCTTTTGCAATACAATTTGTAAGAAAAGTCTTTCCTGTTCCCGGGTCGCCAAAGAATAAAATATTCCTGTTGGCATCCTCCCTCTCAAAGCTCTGAACAAAGGCCTTACAAAAATCTATGATCTTTTCCATCTGCTCTAATTCATTGTCATAATAATAGTCATAGGATAAGGTCTTAAAGTTCTCTTCCCTTATTATATCAGCTATATTTGACTGGTCATACAGGGTATTGATGATGGCCTGTTTTAAACAGTGACAACGTTCATTTCCTATGTAACCCGTATCCTTACAGTCAGGGCAGTCATATATGGGATCAAGGTAGTCTTCGGAATAACCGTATTCCTTAAGAAGCTCCTTCTTTTTAAGCCTTATCTCCCTTGCCTTTTTGTCCAGGTCATAAACCAGATCGCTCTCTCCCCTTACAAGACCCAGACCGTATTGCAGGGAAAGTCTTGGAATAGCCTCATCAAGCTCCTTAAAACCCGGTATTTTTTCGTTGACTTCGTTTTTTCTTTTTTCTCTGATACGTTTATTTCTGCTGACACGTTCATCGTACTCATACATTATATCCGCATATTTTGATTTTGAAAGTGCCATTTATTTCTCCTTAATTTAACAGTTCCTGGGCTATAAGGTCATAGTCTATCCCGCTCTTTGAGGATGAAGAGGACTTTTTCCCCGGCTTTTTAACCTTTTTAGCTGTATTTTCCAGCTTTTTGCTTCTTTCCTTTTCAAGCCTTTCTATATCCTCAAGGCTCCTTATATTTTCCTTCTTCCAGTTCTTTAGAATGGTATCCGCATATTGAAAGGCCGGTTTTTGTATGTTCATTATGGTTCTTTCGCAGGCGGCTGCCAGGATATCAGATGAAAAGCCGTATTCGTTGACCCACTTTCTTATATAAGAAAGCTCTGTATCCAAAGGCTTTCTCTTTTCTATACCAAAGGCCTTAAATACAGCCCCTGTCTCCTTTGGAAGCTTTGAAACATACTCCTTTGCTTCATCTATGCTGCTTATTCCCGCCTTAGCCCATATACCCGCAAGCTCTTCTATATAGGGCATCTTTTTATTGTCATTATTGGCACAATACTCTATAAGATACTCAGTAAGCTCGGAAGAAAAGTTAAGATCGTTGATTATATAAAATATAGATTCTATATCCATTTGAGTCAGTATCCTGCCAAGATACATTTCGGAAACGTATAAAAGCTCATTTATCTCCGGCCTGTTCCTGAATTTCTCAAGCTCCTTTATGCTATAGCTCTTCTTCTTGGGAAAATCAACAGTTTTTAGCACCTGAGGTTTTTTTACATCCTCACAGGCAGCAACCTTCAGGCCGCTTTTTTCCACATCCAGCATAGACAGGCCCTTAAGGTTTTTATTTTCATCCGTGTTCAGCTTTATCAGTCTCCTCTTCTCAAGATACTTAAAGGCCCGGATAACATCCTTTTCGGAATAATTAAACTTATCCTCTATGGATGTAAGGGAAATGTCCAGATTTCCCTGAACAGAACGGAGCAGATAGAGATATATCTTTACCTGAACCTCATTCAGCTCTCCAAGGAAATCATCAATAAAAGTATCTGATATATTTGTAAAACCTGTCTTTGGACAGGATATCACTAAACTATTCATTCCATCAACCTCGCTTGGGTAATTATAGCATAAGCCCTCCTCTCTTAAAATGATTTCTTATACCCAAAGCACCGTAAAATCAAGCTTTTTCGCCCTGTGGACAGTGTGGATAACTCCCTCTTGCAATTATGTTATACACAACAAAAGTCAGATTTAAGGGAAATAATTTTTTTTGGTTAAATGATTATGTAAATTAAAAAATCCACAGGCAAAAAATTTTAATCTTTTTTTTCGCCTGTGGAAATTGTGGAAAATCTTCACATATTTTTTATGCTAAACCAGTGATTTATTAAGATAAGCCTCCTGCTCCTCTGTAAGCTTATCGATCTTTTTACCAAGAAATTCCAGCTTTCTCTTTGCTACCTCATTGTCCACATCCTTTGGAACATCTATTATCATCTTATCAAGAGAATCTGCATGCTCAACAAGATATTTGGCAGAAAGAGCCTGAATGGCAAAGGACATATCCATTATCTCTGCAGGATGTCCGTCCCCTGCTGCCAGATTCACAAGTCTTCCCTCGGCAATAACATATATCCATCTGCCTGTGGGCATCTTGTAACCCATGATATTATCTCTTACATTTCTTTCTTCAAGAGCTATCTCTTTCAGCCTTACCATATCTATCTCACAGTCAAAATGTCCTGCATTACAAAGGATGGCGCCATCCTTCATTTCCATGAAGTCTTCCTCGTCCACAACCTTGTCGCAGCCTGTTACCGTAATAAAGAAATCTCCCAGCTTTGCAGCCTCCTTCATAGGCATAACATCGAAGCCATCCATTACAGCCTCTATTGCCTTTATGGGATCTATCTCCGTAACTATCACCCTTGCTCCAAGACCCTTGGCTCTCATGGCAACTCCCTTACCGCACCATCCGTAGCCTGCAACAACTGCTATCTTTCCTGCCACAATAAGGTTTGTGGTCCTGTTGATACCGTTCCATACAGATTGTCCTGTTCCGTACCTGTTATCAAAAAGATGCTTACAGTCTGCATTATTGACAAGAACCATAGGAAACTTAAGATCTCCTGCCTTATCCATTGCCAAAAGCCTTATTATACCTGTTGTGGTCTCTTCGCATCCTCCTATTACCTCGGGTATGAGATGCAAAAACTCGGTATGCATCATATGGACCAGATCCCCTCCGTCATCGATTATGATGTTGGGACCATGCTCTAAGACTGCTCTAATATGGTTTTTATATTCTTCCTCATTTACTCCATACCAGGCATGAACCTCAAGCCCTGCCTTCACCAGAGCTGCCGCCACGTCGTCCTGGGTCGACAAGGGATTGGACCCGGTAACGAACATCTCAGCTCCCCCGGCCTTTAAGACCTTACAAAGGTAGGCTGTTTTTGCTTCAAGGTGAACCGAAAGAGCTATCTTCTTTCCTGCAAAGGGCTTTGACTTTGAAAATTCCTCCTCCAAAGTCCTTAACAGATCACAGTTTCTTTTTACCCATTCAATTTTTCTCTCGCCTGATTCGGCTAAATTAATGTCTTTGATCTCGCTGCTCATTTTAACCTCCGAATTTTATTCAGCCGAATTTTTATTTATGTGATGGTCGTCTGTCCTATCATCACCCCTTCGCCCTGTAGGGAGCAAAATCATTGAGATTATACCAAATTCTCCGGATTAAGGCAAGACAGGGAATCCAATACAAAACGGCCGTCCTTTCTTATAAGAACATCATCAAAGTAGATCTCTCCTCCTCCGTATTCAGGTCTCTGGATCCATACCAGATCCCAGTGAATTGCGGAATGGTTCCCGTTTGGAGCTTCATCATAACAGTTTCCGGGGGTGAAATGAATGGATCCGTTTATCTTTTCATCAAAGAGGATATCCTTCATAGCTTTATTGACATAGGGATTTACTCCTATTGCAAACTCTCCCACATATCTTGCTCCTTCATCTGTATTTAAAAGCTTTTCTATCTTCTCATTTTCGTTACAGCTGGCCTTTATTATCTTTCCGTCCTTAAACTCAAAGGAGACATTCTCATAGGTAACTCCCTGATAGAGAGAGGGTGCATTATAGCTTATGATACCGTTGACCGAATCTCTTACGGGAGCTGTAAAGACCTCTCCGTCAGGTATATTCAATTCTCCCGCACAGGGTATGGCAGCTATGTCCTTTATTGAAAATCTAAGATCAACTCCCGGTCCTTTAAGATAAACTCTGTCGGTTTTATTCATAAGCTCCACCAGGGGCTTCATGGCCTCATTCATTTTTGAATAATCAAGACAGCATACCTTAAAATAGAAGTCTTCAAAGGCCTCGGTGCTCATATTTGAAAGCTGGGCCATTGCATCATTGGGATATCTTAAAACTACCCACCTGGTTTTTTTCACCCTTATATCATGATGAACAGGAACAGAATAGAGTCTGTCATAGAGTGAATTCTTCTCACTTGCCACATCAGAAAGCTCTGATACATTATCTGTACCCCTGATGCCGATATAGCAGTCCATATTGCTCATCTCAAGGCAGTCCACCTTTGCCATAAGCATAAGCTGCTCTTCACTGCAGCCCATCATCATGCGCCTTAAGACCCTTTGTCCGGTAAAATGAGGGAAGGGCATTCCCCCCGCCTTATACACCTCATCTATAAGGGCACAGGCCAGGTCTTCTGTAGCCTCCCCTATATAATGAATATAGACCTTCTCTCCCTTCTTTACCTTGCAGCTGTAGTTCACGAGATTAAAAGCCAGCTTCTTTATCCTTTCATCCATAAAAACACCTCTTTCTTATATTAAAATTCTTTCCTAGTCTTTTTTGATCTTATAAGAGATAAAACGATTTCCCCTTTCCTCAAACTCCTGAGCCGCATCCTTTCTTCCTGCCTTCAAGGGTTCACCCAAAGAGGGATCGTATATCTTAACATTATTACTGTCATAGCCGATTATCATAACCGCCATACCGCCTCCGGTAAAGGACATAACAGGGAAGCCCTGGGAAACATAGTAAAGGACCGACTCCATACCGCAGCCTGTAAGATCCAGTGCAACACCCTTTTCCAGGCTTTCCTTAAGCATTATAAGGGCGGACTCTCCTGCCTGGATCTCTCCGGAGCTTTTATAGACTCCTGCCTTTTTAAGCATTTCATCAACTATGATCTCATTGCTTCCAAAGGTCTCATCGGGAAGCCTTTCATAGGATATGTCTTCTATTGAGGCGCTTGTTTTTCTGTTGCCCGCCTCATAGATATAGAAGCACTTTTTGTCCACTACATTTCCGAAAATATCTGTCGCCCTGTTTACTGCATCTGAAACCGAGGTGTATATACTGTCTATATTTCCCTTGGAATAAACAAAGTATCTGTCTATTGGATCCTCCCATTTAATATTAAGCTTCCTGCTGCCTTCAAAGAGTACAGCCTTGGGATTTGTCACCTTGACCGCCTCTGTAGAGCTGTGTCTGTAAAGCTCGGTCTGATAGGTGGTTTCCATCTCATCCGTCACCACATACTTATACTTGTTATTATAAACCTCGCTTTCCACAGAGCTTATTATCTGATCATCGGGAGCTTCTATGAAGCTGCCGTTACCGTCAAGGGATAGTCTTTTAAGGTTGATTATGTTATCTGTAAATTCAACGTTCTTTATATAGAAGCCTTCCTCATGATAATCCTTTAACATATTTCCCGACTCATCCATTATACAGATACTGTACATAGGCAGGAGTATGGTTCCGTTCACATCGGTATTTATATCCGACATTCTTATCTTGCCATAAACAAAGTCATCATTAACAAAGCCCAGGGGGAGCAGAGCATCCATTGACTCTCCCTTTATCTCACTTTGCTTTTCATTATCAATAGACATTATAACCAGTTTACTGTACCTTCTGACATCCCTTTCAGGCTGCCAGGCTATAACTCTGTTATCATTGCTGGCCACAAAACGACGCTCATCAAGCTCATTGGCTACAAGCTCATATTTTCTCTCATCTAAGGATATCCTGTAGACACTTCCGTCAAGATAGAGATAGAATATATTGTCATAATTAAGATAGGAGAGGGCTTCTATGTTCTTCTTAAGGACCGCATAGGCTTTACCGTAGGGAATAAAGAGCTGCTCCTCTATGGTATTTACCACGCTGTCATAATAATAAAGGGCAATACCCTCTTCTCCCTCATGGTCTCCCCTGTTCATATATCCGTAAACAAGGAAATACATGCTTCCCTGTTCATCTATGGTAAGTATCTTGATCCCATGCTCGTCAAATCTTGTTCTTATATCATCATTATTTTCATCCCAGAAGGAAAATACCCTGGCAAGGTTATTGTTATTGGAGTTGAAACAGTAAAGACGGTTACTCTGTACAAAGCAGAAGATGTTTCCATCCTCATTTTCCTTGTATTTAAGCTTGTCATTCATAATACCATGTATAAGCTTATCATTAACGAGGAGCTCCTCTGTCTCATTCTCTATGAACTGATCCATTGTCCGTTCATATTCCATAAGATACATCCTCTCCTTGCCCTTTTTTACCCGGAAATATTCACCTACCTTATAGGTATTTCCCTTTGCACCCACCCGGTATTTAAGCTTGATACAGTAATTTTCCGGATCCGCATCCAAAATACTCATTTCCTTTTCTCCAATGAGCACAGGATCAAGCTGACCCCAGGTCAGCTGGTTAAAGTTGGAGTGAATATTTACATAGGCAAAGCTTGAATTATCACCGTCGGTATTTGGCTCCATATACTTTTTTATATCTTTTGCAGCCTCCTTATCAAAGGTACGTTGGGAAAAATCCTTAACAAAAGCGGTAACCTCCGACAGTCCAAGATCCTGCCTGTCTATAAATCTTATATAATATGTAGCTGTCTGACCTGTCTGAAGCTTAAGCTTTACAAGAAGCATATACTCTGTTTCCGGCAGTATCAGATCCTTGATATGAATGACCGCAGTAAGATCCTTCCCGGTATTTACATAGTCTGTAAGCTTCTGATTCTCTATCAGTCTCTCCATGTCCATGGTCCTGACTTCATATTCCATTTCCGAAATCAGGGTTCCAAAGGTATTTACGAAAATACTGAGCTCTCTGTTTTCCCCCAGGGGATTTAAAGGACCTCTTAGGAAGCTGCCCTCCATTTCCCCGGTATAACCTCTGTTTATGTTAACCTTTTCATTATTAAAAACCGTATAAAGCACAGGAAGAGTTGCTGAACTCATTTCAGTAGTCATGTCCTGACTTTCTGTATTTATTACAAGGCTTGTGATAAAAATGGATATTAAAAATACCCCCATCATAACCCCGATCATCATTAAATACTTTTTCATAAAGCGATCCTTTCTAAAGCATTATGATTATATCATTTTATTTGCCGCCATACATTATTTTTATACATCTTCTTGCAACTTCTTCATTTGTTGGGTATAATTGTGGCTAGGGATGATTTTTATTTTGGGAGTATCAATAAAGGTCAGGGCCCGGGGAAGCCCTGTAAAGTTGGATTTTCAGATCTTTGTCTCATTTTGGGGAAAGCAGGGAGAGAGATCTTTGATCAAATAATTATAAAAAGGGGAAAAAATATGAATAACATGATCAAAAGTGCCATCAGGCAGGACAAAAAAAGAGTTGAATACATGCTTGAAAGCTATAAGGCTGAACTTAAAAGCCTTCCCAAGGGAACTATTTCCGAAAAGCGTGTAGGAAATAAGACCTATTATTATCTCAAATATCGTCAGGGATCAAAGGTCATCTCCGATTATATAAGTAAAGAGGATCTTTCCGGCGTAAAGGAGATAATCGAAAGGAAGCAGCATATTAAGACCATGATCCGTTTCTTAAAGCTTGAAAAAGATACTGCGGATCGTCTTTTGAGAAATAAAGCAGGAAACAGAGGTTTAAGATGAAGCGCGAAAGCTTTAAGGTCATTATGATCTTACTTGTTCCAAAGATCGTTCATCTGGTTATGGAAAATGAGAAGATGGATGAAATAGAAGCCTGTTCCTCCTTCTACAGCTCAGAGCTCTATGCAAAGCTGGAAAATGAAGAAAATGATATGTGGCAGATGGAACCAAAGGAATTATATGAATTGTATGCAAAAGAAATTCATGGGTAGGTAAAAGGACAGTATGAGCAACGAGGGTAATTTTTTGACTTACTGTATAGAGCAGTATAAATATGACAAAAAACTCACCGGAAAAGAGGTTATGGAGCTTTTTAAAAGATATAAGGTTTTGGAATATATTTTTTCAAGCTGTGAAGCCCTTCATACTGCCAAGGCTAAATACATTACCGAAGATATCGATCTTTATATAAAGGCATGTCAGGCTGTGGAGGATAAGTAAGCTCCCTTGGCTTTAATGGCTTAAGACTATATATGAAGCGCTGATATCCGATGGAAAAAAAAGAGGCGAGACTGATCTCACCTCTTTTTTCTTACCACTTCTTTTTGGGACAGGCTGCTCTTTTACCTGCAGCGCGAAACTCCACATAACAGCCGCAGGCCAGGCAGGTTCCCTCTTCCAGCTTGTCGCACATAAGACATATATCCAACCTTCTTTTGTACTCATCCTCAGAGCTTCTGTCCTCTTCTTTTATTACGGAAATGTATTTTTCAACATTCTCTTTGTCTTTTTCTGAAAGATCTCTTAAAAGACATCTTATACATCCGCTTTTAGGCATTTTATTTTGAATTACCTTTATTTAAAGTCTCTATTCTGACTACCGATCTTTCGAGAGCCAGAGTTGCACGGTTTAAGTCTGTTCCCATTGGCTTTTCACTTAACCTTCTTTCGGCTCTTATCCTGGCTTCCTCAGCTCTCTTTTCATCGATCTCCGAAGGCCATTCCACAACCTCAGCAAGTATTGTTACCGAATCCTGTAAAACCTCAACAAATCCGGAATGCAAAGCCGCAACTTTTATCTCTTCCTCCGACTCCTTAATATAGAGGACTCCCGGAGCGATAACAGCTGTCAGGGGTATATGTCTTTTAAGTACTCCTATTTCACCTTCCGTAGTCTTAAGCTCAACCATTATCACCTCTCCCTCATAAAAAACCCTGTCGGGAGTGATAACTCTGAGCTTAAATGCTCTATCATCAGCCATGTTAATGAAACTCCTTATCTATCCTCTATTTTACCTTGGCAAGTACATCCTCTATGCTGCCAGCATTAAGGAAATAACTTTCGGGAATATCATCATGCTTTCCTTCAAGGATCTCCTTAAAGCCTACTATAGTATCGGCTATGGAAACATATCTTCCCTCCAGTCCGGTAAACTGACCGGCTACGAAGAAGGGCTGGGATAAGAATCTCTGAACCTTTCTGGCTCTTGATACTGTTATCTTATCCTCCTCCGATAACTCATCCATACCAAGAATTGCAATGATATCCTGAAGCTCCTTATATCTCTGAAGTATCTCCTGAACACCTCTTGCCACCTTATAATGATCCTCTCCAACAATTCTCGGATCAAGGATCCTGGAGGTTGACTCAAGGGGATCAACAGCAGGGTAAATACCCAGCTCAACAATGGAACGTGAAAGAACCGTTGTTGCATCCAGATGAGCGAAAGTTGTTGCCGGAGCCGGATCTGTAAGGTCATCGGCAGGCACATAAACAGCCTGAACTGATGTGATGGAACCGTTCTTTGTAGAGGTTATCCTCTCCTGAAGTGCACCCATCTCAGTCTGAAGAGTAGGCTGGTAACCAACGGCTGAGGGCATACGGCCAAGCAAAGCCGAAACCTCAGAACCGGCCTGGGTAAATCTGAAAATATTATCAATGAAGAGCAGCACATCCTTACCACCCTTATCACGGAAATATTCAGCCATTGTCAGTCCTGAAAGTCCTACTCTCATTCTTGCCCCGGGGGGCTCGTTCATCTGACCAAATACCATGGTTGTCTTATCTATTACGCCGGATTCTGACATTTCGTGATAGAGGTCATTACCTTCACGGGTTCTCTCTCCAACACCGGTAAACACCGAATATCCGCCGTGCTCTGTAGCAATATTTCTTATAAGCTCCTGGATCAGCACTGTCTTACCAACACCTGCACCACCAAAAAGTCCGATCTTACCACCCTTCTGATATGGGCAAAGAAGGTCAACCACCTTGATACCCGTTTCAAGCATCTCAGTTGAGGTAGACTGTTCCTCAAAGGAGGGAGCTTTTCTATGTATGGGATATCTGTCAACCTTTTCGGGAGCAGGCTTATTATCTATGGGCTCTCCAAGAACGTTAAATATCCTTCCCAGAGTATTTTCGCCTACAGGCACATTAATGGGGCCTCCTGTAGCTACTGCTTCCATTCCTCTGACAAGACCGTCGGTAGGTCCCATGGCGATACATCTTACCGTATCATCTCCCAAATGCTGGGCAACCTCGACAATAAGCTTTTCTCCGTTTGTTCTTTCAACAGAAATAGCTTCATTTATCTCAGGCAGCTCACCGCCGGTAAACTTTACATCCAATACGGCTCCGATTACCTGAGTGATCTTACCTATACTTTTGTCTGCCACTTTACTTTCTCCTTTTCCTCTGTATTTCCATTCAGATCATCATAAAAAGCCCTAGGCATTAAGCGCATCTGCACCACCGATGATCTCTGTAAGTTCCTGGGTAATATGTCCCTGTCTTGCTCTGTTGTACTGAAGCTCAAGACTTCCTATCATTTCCTCAGCATTACTTGTAGCTGAATCCATAGCCTGCATTCTGGCACCGTTCTCACTGGCCACTGCCTGAATGAGAGCTCCGTAAATGATACTTGTGACATACTTAGGTATAATCATATCAAGAGCATCTGTTTCCTCAGGCTCATAGTTCATAAGAGCTCTGTTGTCCTCCTCACTCCTGATATCTCCTATCTCATCCGCAGTAGCCTCCACATCCACCGGAAGCAGCTTTAAAAGAGTAGGAACATGTGAAACTGTATTTTTAAAATTGGTGTAAGCGATGTATATCTCTCCGATTTCACCATTCTTATAAGCTAAGAGTAAATCCTCACTAAGCTCCATAGCATCAGAGTACAAGGGTTCTTCAATTATATCCGATCTGTCTTCCTTTATCTGGTAACCACGTCTTTTAAGAGTATCCCTGCCCTTCTTACCTATGGAATATATGGCCAGGTCTTCCTTTTTCAGATCGCTGCCGGTTATGAGCTTTACAATATTGGAATTGTAACCCCCTGCCAGACCTCTGTTTGAGGTGATGACCACCACAGCCTTCTTTGTGGATCCATTGGGAAGCATGAAGGGATGATTGATAAACCCGGATCTTCTCATGATACCCATTATGGTTTCATACATGCATTGAAAATAGGCCCTTGAGCTTTCTGCCCTGTTTTTTGCTCTCTGGAGCTTAACAGTTGATACCAGCTTCATAGCCTTGGTGATCTGCTGGGTACTCTGTATACTGACCTTTCGTCTTTTGATGTCTCTCATAGACGCCATAAAACATCACCTGCATCTTTCTACTTTAAGTAATCCGCCTTAAAGTCATTTATTGCTTTTATAAGCTTATCCTCAGCTTCCTTTGATAATTCCTTTGAATCCTTTATTGAAGCGGGAACCTCAGGATAATTTGTCTTAATATAATCAAAGAACTCTTCCTCAAAATCAACAACCTTATCCACAGGCACATCAATAAGATACTTTCTGGTTACCGCATATATTATCAGCACCTGATACTCAACAGGCATGGGCTTGTACTGAGGCTGCTTGAGAACCTCCTTGATCCTTTCACCCTGTGCCAGCTTCTCCTTTGTATCCGCATCAAGCTCCGAACCAAACTGAGCGAAGGCTGCAAGCTCTCTGTACTGGGCAAGCTCTGTACGGATGGGAGCAGCTATCTTTTTCATGGCCTTGATCTGAGCCGCACCACCAACTCGGGATACGGAAAGACCGGCGTTAACTGCGGGACGGAAGCCTGAATTGAACATTTCTGTCTCAAGGTATATCTGTCCGTCGGTTATGGAAATAACGTTTGTGGGAATGTAAGCTGAAACATCTCCCGCCTGGGTTTCAATGATAGGTATTGCGGTTAAGGAACCTCCGCCATATTCCTCGCTCATTCTTGCAGCTCTCTCAAGGAGTCTTGAATGAAGATAGAATACGTCACCGGGATAAGCTTCACGCCCGGGTGGACGACGAAGGAGCAGGGAAAGTGTACGATATGCAGTGGCATGCTTACTCAGATCATCATAGATGACTAAGACATCCTCTCCATTTTCCATCCACTCCTCACCTATAGCACATCCTGAATAGGGAGCTATATACTGAAGGGGTGCCAGCTCACTGGCGGTGGATGCAACCACTGTTGTATAAGCCATGGCGCCGAAACTTTCAAGTGTCTTAACTATGGAAGCTACAGTAGAAGCCTTCTGGCCTATGGCTACATATATACATTTAACATTCTGACCCTTTTGGTTTATTATCGTATCAATGGCAATGGCAGTTTTACCTGTCTGTCTGTCTCCGATAATAAGCTCTCTCTGTCCTCTGCCTATGGGTATCATGGAGTCAATAGCCTTGATACCTGTCTGAAGGGGTGTATCAACGGATTTTCTTGTGATAACACCTGAAGCAACTCTTTCAATCTTACGATACTTATCTGTATTTATAGGACCTTTCCCATCTATGGGCTGACCTAAGGAATTAACAACTCGTCCCAGCAATGCATCACCCACCGGAACCTCCACAACTCGTCCCGTAGTCTTTACGGTATCGCCTTCGTTTATGTTCTTGTGATCACCTAAGAGAACGGCACCTACATTATCCTCCTCTAAGTTCATGACCATTCCGAAAACATCTCCGGGAAATTCCAAAAGTTCACCCTGCATAGCTTTCTCAAGTCCATGCACTCTGGCTATACCGTCTGCCACCTGAATTACAGTGCCGACTTCCGATACTTCCAGCTCATTTGCATATCTCTTGATCTGATCCTTTATTACAGAACTGATCTCTTCCGGTCTTAAATTCATGGATCTATGTCCTTTCTAAACTAATTTTAATTCTGCCTAAAAGCCTCTGCTCCTAAACTGCCAACTGGATATCAAGCAGTTCCTTCTTAAGGGAGTCAAGCTTTGAAGCAATACTGGAATCAACAACTCTGTCACCTATTCTTATGACCATGCCGCCTATAAGAGCTTCATCGATCTGATAATTCATTTCCATACTCTTATAACCGGTAGTTTCAAGCAGTTTTTTCTCCACTGCCTTTTTCTGAGCCGCTGACAGTTCCGAGGGTGTGGATACATAAGCCACCCCGATCTTTTTATACTCTTTTACAGAATCAATAAAATGATCCAATATGGATTCTATGTGTTCATACCTTCTGTTTTCGATAACAATGTTCAAAAGTCCTACCAGCTCATCACTCAGCCTGCCCTTGAAAACAGACTCCATAACGGCCTCCTTATCCTCCCTCAGTATCTTGGGATGGTTCATAAGCCTGTCATACTCGGTATTTTCTTCTAAAATTTTTTTCAGTTCCAATACCTCTTCGTAGAGCTTGTCCACGGAGTCCTTTTCTACTGCTACCTCAAACAGAGCGTCTGCATATGTTGCGGATATCAGCTTTGCCATGTCTTTTCACCTACTTCCTTAAGGGTCTCTTCAACGAGACTATCCTGGACAGTAGTGTCTATAGAAGCCGAAACGACCTTCTGAGCCATAAGTGAAGCAATCTGGATCATCTCGGTCTTCATTTCATCATAAGCCTTCTGTTTCTCAAGCTTTGCCTCTTCTCTGGCCTGACTTATGATCCTTGAAGCTTCCTCCTTTGCCTCGGCTACTATCCGGTTTTCATTGGCAACCGCTTTTTTCCTTGCCTCCGATAATATTTCCTCGGATTCCTTTTCTACATTCCTGATCTTGTCTTCGTACTGACTCTTAAGCTCTGCCGCTTCCTCTTTATCTCTGGCAGCCGAATTTAAATCACCCTCAATTCTATCCTGACGTTTCTTAAGAATCTCCTTTATGGGATTAAATAAGAAATACGACATTGCCAGAAACAGGATGAATACCGCCAAAGCAGACCAGGCAGCATCATGAAGAAGTTGAAAATCCAAGTCAAACAGCCGTTCCATCGTTTCTCCTGTGCCTGTTAAGAGCACAGTGTTAAATAATGGTTCCAAGTGTCTGCCTCCTTTCGATTATTTCCTGTTTATTATTTTGCAAGAGGCTGAACAAAGATCAGTATCATAGCAACAAGAAGACCATAAAGACCTGTTGTCTCCGCAACAGCCTGGCCAAGAAGCATAGTAGAGGTTATATCAGATTTTGCTCCCGGATTTCTTCCGACAGCTGATGCTGCATGACCTGCTGCGATACCCTGTCCTACTCCGGGTCCGATACCTGCTATAACTGCAAGTCCCGCACCTATTGCCGAACAGCCTTTAATAAATTCAATTCCTGAAATGTTCATAAAAAACTTCCTCCTTAAATGTTGTTTATATGTCCTGTAAATACAGTTATTTTCTTATCAGCCTTCTCCGATGGCATCGGAAATGTATGTCATAGTCAGCATACAGAAGACATAGGTCTGTATCGCTCCCGAGAACAGATCGAAATATACATGCAATACGGAAGGAATACCGATCTTAACAAAGAATGGCAGCAGCGCATAATAAAGCGCCATCATAACGGTTCCGGAAAGTATGTTTGCAAACAAACGAAGGGATAAAGAAATAGGAACCGCAACATCTCCTATAAGATTTATGGGGAGCCAGAAAGGCCAGGGCTCACATAATCCCTTTAATACCCCTATAGGCTTTTGATACTTGAACTTATTAAACAATATGAGGCAGAAGGTCAGCACTCCCAAAGGAAATGTCACACCATAATCCGCCGTGGGAGGTCTTAGACCTAAAAGACCGGAAACATTGCTTATCAGTATGAATATGGCAATGGTCCCTATGTAGTTGACAAACTTACCGGCCTTGCTTCCCATTACGCCGACAGTCATATTGCTTATGAAATCCATGATGAACTCCGCAATATTAACCAGCATTGGAGGCGCCTTGTAAGGATCCATCTTCTTGATCTTTCCATGAACCACTATGGAAAAAACAAGTATCAAAAGCATTACGATCAGAATACTCACATGAGTATTTGTGATCCACACCTTATGTCCGAAAAGCTCATAAGAAAATATGCCCTTGATCATAAAGTCAGGTTCCTTAGCCATCAGCAATGCATTCGAACATGTGTACAATTATTTTCTCACCTCTTTCCTTATATTTTTTTCTTCCTCATCCTCCAAAAGAGGCTGCCCGGGAGGATCTGTGATCCTGTAGACATACCTTCTTACCAGGGGTTGAAGAAAGGCGCTTATCTTTATACCAAAGATACCGGCAAAGCAGCAGGGAAGACTTCCTATCCCCGAAAGGGCAGTCAGAACAAAAACCGCCGCCACCACCAGGTATCTTATCAGATATCTGTTCCTTGCAAAGGACATAGCTCCCTTTTCATCCAGCTCCAGGGAGCTTTCTATACTTCCGTACAGATTTATAAGATAAAAAAGAGAGAGAGCCAATCCTATTAAAAGTCCCAAAAGGTTATATATTATGGTCTTTCTGTATATCAGTATCCCTATAAACCAGAGAGCACCCCATATGCCTATTCCCGTGGCCATCTCCTTAAGGGTATCATTGCTCTTTATCAGGCTTATCAACTTTATCTTCTTTTGCATCATATCCCTCTGAAATATGAGCCCCCTTGATATTCCTTGAGTCCGAGGGCTTGCTGTAGATCTTCCTTGCCAGTATGAAGACATTCCTTCCTCCGGCTATGGCGCCTATAAAAAACATTATTATAAACACATAAGACGTACCTAGCTTCCTGTCAATGAACATTCCCAAAAATGTACACAGAAAGATGGGCACCAGCATATTTATTCCAAACTGTAATATAAACGTAAAAGACTGAAATACTTCTTTTTTATATTTCACCTTGCTCGCTCTTTTTGCTTAATCTTTCCCGAAATCCGATTTTTTTTGGTAAATCTGTCGAATTTTTTTATCGGATTCCACCACAACAAATAAAATTATACCAATAAACATTTTAAAAGTCTATAAAATTCGTAGACTTTTAACAGGAGTAAAGTTATAATTATTTTATAAAATCTTTATAAAGTATGGGAGGGCGCATGAAAAACACAAAACTTTTCAGAAAACGTATTATCCCACCTGAGTGCATCCCCCTTGTGGATGACGAAATATTATACAGGGACGAGGACCTTATCGTTACCAAATGGAAGACCTTAAAACCTAAAAAGGATTTGGATCATGGCATTTCCGCCTACTTTCTCAAGGAAGGCTATAAGGTCAGTAAGTTTATGTGCTCAGACGGCTCTCTGCTTTACTGGTACTGTGACATAATAGAATACAGCTACTCTTCCGACACGGATACCTATATCTTCACGGATCTTTTAGCTGATGTTGTCATCTGTCCCGACGGCAGTCTCAGAGTAATCGATATAGATGAGATAGCCGATTCCCTGGAGTCCGATACCCTTTCAAAGGAGCAATCCATCAGGCTTTTAAGATCCCTTGATTCCCTTCTCAAAAAGATCTACAGCGGAGAATTTTCCTCCCTTAAAGCAATAGTGGACAAATATTCGGATCAGTAGAAAACATGGGCTCCTATTATCTGACCGTTGATACTTGGTGTGGCTCTTCTGAAATAGAGACAGTTACCTACCGGGGTAGAACCTGACATGGCTTCGTCTGCGGCTCTGTAGCATTCTTCAGGAGCTCCAAGAGCAAGTCTTGCTGCCAGACGGCCGCTGGCTACAGGTGAAAACTGGCCCTTTTGATATATGACTCCAAGCATTGTGTTTGGGAATGCCGCAGATCTCATCCTGTTTATGACAACAGCTCCCACCGCCACCTTTCCAATATAGGGCTCTCCTCCTGCTTCGCAGTAGATAAGGCTTGCAAGTATATCCCTGTCTCCGCTTTCCTTGCTGATCTGGGAAATATCTCTCCAGGACATTTTTGAAGCCTTCTTGGACATAGCCTGTTCCTCTGAAAGCTGCCTTTTCAGTTCGGAGAGATTTGCCTGCTGCTCTTTTATTTCTTCGTCCTTGGCAGCCTGCTCGATCTCTGCTACGGAAATTGCGCCTGTAGTCTGACTTATGGAACCGTTGGTGGAGCTTATGAGTACCCCCACCTTCTCCTGTTCCGAAAGTGAAACCGCCTTCATTTCATCGTAAACAGCCTTTTCCTCTTCCAGTTTTTCTTCTTCAACCTCTATTTTTTCCCTTATGGCAATAAGCTCTTCATACATCTTCCTGTCATAAGCTTCGATCTTGCCTATATATTCTGCTTTATTCAGAAAATCCACATAATTTTCCGAACTGATAAAGGCCTCCATAACATTGGAGTCCCCTCTCTCATACATATATCTGACCCGCTTTTTCATAAGGTCATACTGCCTTGCTTCCTCTTCCTTTGCGCCATTGACCTCATCTGTGATCTTTGAAAGCTCCTCCTCCTTAACTATAAGACGGCTTTCAATGGCCTCAAGGTTCTCACTCAGGCTTTCAAAGTTCTCATTTAAACTGGTCAGATATTTTAGAAGCTCACTTTTTTGTTCCTCAAGATTATCCTTCTTTTCGTCAATGGCCTGCTTTTGAGCCTCTGTCTGCTGTTTTAACTCTTCTGCCTTCTTTATCCTTTCGGATATGCTTTCTTCGGAGTAAACCTCTATTGTCCCTTTAACAGTAAACATACAAAAGATCAGCAGAAGGGAAAGCAGCTTCTTTGATATCCTTTTAAAACTCCTCACAAAATAAGTTCTACCTTTCTGTCTGTACGCTTATACTGATAGTATTTCACTCCCGCAGAATCCAGCATCCTCTTAGAGGCTATCACAGAAGGAGTAGCCTTATACTTATCATTGTCATATATAATGGTTTTTATTCCGGACTGAATAACTGCCTTAGCACATTCGTTACAGGGAAAAAGAGTAACATATAAGGTAGAGCCCTCAAGTGAACCTCCCCTGTAATTAAGAATTGCATTCAGCTCGCTGTGGGTGCTGTAAAAATACTTGTTATCAAGAGGATCTCCCTCCCTGCACCAGGGAAATTCATCATCCGAGCATCCCTTGGGAAATCCGTTGTAGCCAACTGAAAGGATCTTATTGTCACTGCTTACTATACAGGCTCCAACCTGAGTATTTGGATCCTTTGACCTCTGAGCCGACAGTTTGGCGATCCCCATAAAATATTCATCCCATGTAATATAATCCTGTCTCTTATCATTCATTCGATCCATTCCTCCCAACGGGTATAAAGTCAATCACCCTTCAAGCTTTGCTACTTTTTCTATCCTTCTGACATGCTTTTCCATATTTGAAAACTTTGTATCAAGAAATACATCAACTATCTCAAGAGCCAAAAGGGGTCCTGTCATGCCCCCGCTGAGGGCAAGTACATTTGCATCATTATGCTCCCTGGTCATCCTTGCGGTCATGGTATTTGAGCAGAGAGCGGCTCTTACGCCCTTAACCTTATTGGCAGCAATAGATATTCCGATCCCTGTGGTACATAATACGATTCCCTTATCGGCCTTACCTGAAACCACATCCTCTCCCACGGCCTTTGCATATTCGGGATAATCAACGGAATCCAGGCTGTAACATCCCTTATCATCCACTTCATAACCCTTTTCCAAAAGGTGTGCCTTAACAATCTCCTTTAACTCGTAACCACCGTGGTCACAACCCATTGCAATCTTCATATCCCTGTCTCCTTTTTTTATTTTATCTTATATTCAGGGCAGACGACTCCCTGTTTTTTACCCTGTCCAAGAAACCGGGCCCTGTATTAAAGAGCCCGTTTTCTATAATAACCCATATGCTTTTTACTGTCAAAATCCGACTCGGTCAGTCAGTCAGAGCCAAGCTCAATGACCATATGACCCGCCGCCTTTATAAGCCTGTTCATTATGGCCTGTCCAAGCTTTGGAGTATAAAACTCCATGGAATATATCTTTTCTATATTTCTGTCATCAAAGCTTCTTAAGGCTTCATAGAGATTTGCCGCTATTTCTTCCTCTCTTTCAAAGCTGCCCATATCAAATAAAAGATCGCAGGAAGCTTCAAAGTCTTTTACTGTATCTTTAAGATCACAGACCATAAGCCCGCAGCTTATGCCCTTTTCCCTGCATTTTTCAAGCTCCCCCTTCATATATGAAAGAACCCTGGCTTTTTCTCCCTTTACTATGACAAGCTGACCCCTGGGAGCATAGTGTCTGTACCTCATCCCCGGGGCTTTTGGCTTCTGCCCCGGCTCTTCCTTACCAAAAACCGCCGGGTCATAGCTTACGCTTCCTGTCACCCTTTTTATCATTTCCCCGTTAATATAGCCGGGCCTTAAGATCATGGGAATTTCTTCCGTAACATCGATTATGGTGGACTCAAGGCCTATAGCGGATCTTCCCCCGTCGATCACCATATCGATGATCCCGTCCATATCCTCCATCACCCTGTCTGCACTGGTGGGAGAAGGCTTGCCGGAACGGTTGGCGCTGGGAGCTGCTATATAGCCTCCCGAGGCCTCTATAAAGGAAAGAGCCACCTTATTATCCGGCATTCTTACGGCTACAGTAGACAAGCCTCCGGTGGTCTCAGAGGGCACCCTTTCACTCTTCCTGAAAACAAGGGTCATAGGCCCCGGCCAGAAAGCCCTGCTCAGCTTTATGGCATTTTCCGGTATATCCTCCGTTATGGGATCCAGAGCTTCCATAGAGGCTATGTGAACGATCAGCGGATTATCAGAAGGTCTCCCCTTTGCCTTGTATATCTTTTCGGAGGAGAAACTGTTTAGGGCATCTCCTCCAAGACCGTATACCGTTTCCGTAGGGAAGGCCACAAGACCTCCCTCTTTTATGATCCTTCCGGCCTCCTCAATCAGCTCCTTATCTATATTATCCTTATCAATAAATATCCTTTTAGTCTTCATACTAAAACCACTGTTCTATAAGATCCCACACATATGGAGCAGCAAGACTCAGCTCCCAACCGGCAACTCCTCCTATGCCGTAGCCCTGCATAAGTCCCAGCTTGGCGCTTAAGGATACTTCGTCCTCAAGCCACACCTCATAGGTCTTCTCTCCCACCTTCCAGGTGGCATAGTTCTGCATGGTGCTTTCATCCCAGGTCTTTGTGGCATTATAATTGCTTAAAAGCTCATCCTCCTGCTTAAGGGAAGGAGTAGCAAGGACAGAAAGCTTATAGGATATCACTTCCTCTCCGGGAGGAGTCTCTGCCATTTCCGCCTCTGTCTTTGGAGTCTCTTCCCATACTCTCGTATAGAAAGGAAGAGCATTTATAACCTTATTGGCCGGAACCTCCTTAAGGGTCTCTTCTATTCCCTCCTTTACATAGTTGATGGAGGCCACGGATCCGGCCTTTGCCGATCCCGCATAGGTCTCATCATAACCCATTATTATTACATAATCAGTAAATATGCCCTGTTCCTTCCTATGATAATGTCTGTTATAGGCCTTGGGAACATAATTATCCACAGATACGACAAGTCCGTTCTTATGACACTCAATGGACAGCTCCCTTATAAACTGTATAAAGGCTTCTCCAAAGCTGTCTTTTATTGTTTCAAAATCCACATTCAGGCCGTCCACGCCAACAGACTTGGCATCGGATATAAGCTGGGATATGAGCAATGCCCTCTTATCCGGATAGGGAAGAAGCTCCGAAGCATCTCCATCCGCGTTAAAATCATCCACTACTGCCCAGACCTTCATTCCCTTTGAATGGACTGTATCCACATAGGTCTTTGAAGAAAAGGATCTTATCTTGCCGTCACTGCCCTCCAAGGAATACCAGGTGGGAGCTAAAACGGTAATGCCCTTTGTCCCTTCAATGGCTGAATTAAGACTTTCATTTCCTGCAGTGCCCGCAATGGAATGCCACATTAAAACCACCGGTTCGGGGGAAGTCATGGAAGTAAACTTCTCTTCAGGCACATCGGTCACGGGAGTCTGAGCCACATTTGTAACAGGTCCAAGATACTCGGTCTTAACATAGCCTATATGAAGCTCATCCGTTAGTGCTTTGGTCCATTCTCCCTCCTGGACAATGCATACAAGACTCTGACCCTCCAAAAGCTTTGTCACATAGGGACTCTTTTTATCATCATCCACACGAAGGGCAGTTTCCTTTGTAACAGTGACTCTGTCCTCCTTGCCCCATTCATTCCTTATGAGAGCTCTGTAGGGTTCACCCTTTCCACCAAACAGATTCAGCTCAAGGTTGCAGAAAAGCTTGACATAATCAAGGGACATATAGATAGTCTCAAG
The DNA here is from genome assembly GCA_024680675.1 of Lachnospiraceae bacterium. Taxonomy (GTDB): domain Bacteria; phylum Bacillota; class Clostridia; order Lachnospirales; family Lachnospiraceae; genus UBA2868. Next base: position 23,972 of record JAILBX010000285.1, read on the forward strand.
CTCTGCGCTATTGTCTTTATAGCAGATGGTATGTCCAAGATCCACACTTCCCTGACTGTTTGAATAGCTTGACTCACCGATCACGGTTTTAAAGCTGTCATCTTCTCTGGTATAGATAACGGAGTCCTCGGCTTTTTCATAATAGAACCTGTCTGTGTAGAGCTCCTTTATCTGGGACAGGGGCATATAAAGACTGTCCTCCTTAACCACTATCCTTTCCTCTGTAAGCTCATTGTCCTTGATAAGAATGGCGCTGCTGTCATCCTTTACCCCGTAATACTCATAAAGGTCAGCCTTTGTATCACTTCCGGCGGAGCCTTCAAAAAGGCCGGTTTTTATAGCTACTATTATGATTATTATTATTACAAGGATGGCAAGGAAAGGCGGAAGCAGGGTTCTTAAAAGTCTCCTGTTCCTGTTCTTTCTCTTTTTTCTTCTTCTGACAACCCTTCTGTCACCGTCAAAATCCCGGTAACCGTCATGCATTCCTCTTCTGTCCAAATCTATTCCTCCGGCCATTTAATCTCTTCAAACTATAATATGTCATTATAATAAACATCTTATGGTTTGTCTAACATGTTTTTCCCCCCTGAATAAAAGAGAAACCCTTTATCTGCTGTAAGAGGGGTCTTCTTAGTGTACAGCAAATGAGGGTTCCGCTTCTCCTTAAACACCTGTATAGAGGAGTAAAGAAAAGAGATCCTTACCCCATACGGTTTATTATTGGCTTACAACATTCTATTTTTATCTATAGACCACCTTATCAAATCTTACTTCAAAAACCTCTCCCTTTCTATCCTCCATAAAGTCGGGCATATACCTTGAATCCTCCGAAACAGCCAATATCTTGGACATTTCCTTTTCCGGTGAGAGATAGATCCCTCCTATGGAAACCTTTGCGCCCTTCTCTATGCAATGAGTTAAATAACCTTTTATCTTCAAACAGATGATAACCATCTCCTCCCTTGTGTCTGCTGTAAAAATAGATCTCCTGATACCGGCACTTGTTTACTGGTTTCATCGTGATACATTTTTGATCATTTTTTCACAAACACTTTATATTTTTACTGTTTTTTCCGATATATATCATGAGAGATATGAGAGCAGATGCTTAAGGATAAAGGCTTCGACACGAATGGCTTTTTAAGAATAAATATAAACATGATCACCCTGATGGCTGTTAAAAAAATACTACTGTTGTTTGGATTCCTATCGTCAGAATTTTAAAAAAACGATTGGACAAGTAAGAAAACTTACTCAAAGATTCTGCTAAATGCAGATAGACAAGAGTCATATGCTAGTAAATACGATTCTCTTTTATAAATCTTAAAAATTACATCAACCTCCTTCTGCCACAGACTGTGCAGAAGCCTTATAAGGAGATAATAGTACAAAGCACTTTGGTTTTCAAGATTTTTTTTCAAAATATTTATAATTTTTTTATTATTTTTTCTGACAGACCTTTTATTTATTGTTGACTTGATTTTTTTTTAAGTATAATATGAAGTTGAAAGATGCAGACGGACCCTGCTACAGGATAGTATATAAATGGCCTGTTTGGCATACTTTTAAAGCGAAGTGACAAGAATGTCATACATTGCTGGCACTTATCCCCTAAGGGATCCCCAAAGGATCTCTATCACGAACAGAAAGGATGTGATATATATGAAGCTTGAAAAAGTGAATGATCATCAGATCCGTTGTACCTTGACCAAAAGTGACCTTGCCGACCGGCAGCTCAAATTAAGCGAGCTTGCTTACGGTACGGAAAAAGCTAAGAGTCTGTTCAGAGATATGATGCAGCAGGCAGCATATGAATTCGGCTTTGAAGCAGAGGACATTCCTCTTATGATAGAAGCTATACCTCTATCCTCTGAGAGTATAGTACTTATAATAACGAAAGTTGAGGATCCGGAAGAACTGGATACGCGTTTCTCGAATTTTGCTCCCTCGGTTAAGAACGGTATGGAGGGACAGCTGGAGGAATTGTTAAAATCCATGACCGACAATCCCGATAATGTATTGGATCTCTTTAAAAAGTTAAAAGCTGATCAGACAAAGGCAACTCCTGCACCCGTTGCAGGCACTGCAGCAAAGAGCACCATTGCAGAACAGCCTCAGGCTGCTATACCTGCCGACTATCTGAAGGCCTTTTCCTTTGACAGCCTGGATGATATAAGCAGACTTGCAAAGCTTATTAACAAAGTTTACAAGGGAAAAAATTCACTTTACAAGGACAATAAAAACAAGAAGTACATACTTGTTATCACCAAGTCCGAAAACAGTGATTCCGACTTCAACAAGATCTGCAACATGATTTCCGAGTATGGCTCCTTTGAAAGATTTAACCATGCTTCTGCCGCCTTCCTCGAAGAAGAAGGATGTCTGCTGATAAAGGACGACGCTATAAACAAAATGATGATCGAATGACCCTTAGGCAGCTGCCCCGGGGGGCAAAGGTTTATCCGAATAAAAAATCCCTGCTTTTCAGACCGGAAACTTCTGTAAAGCAGGGGTTTTTTATTGTCACTTAAAGCCTAAGCTTTTACTTTAAGATTTTATGCGTTCTGGATAGCCTTCATAAGATCATCTATATCTATTCCATGAACCATTGCAGCTTCCTCAAGGCTCTCCATCTGAGATGCAGGGCATCCGAGACAGTGCATTCCCGCTTCCATCAACAGAGGCGCCACATTGGGGGCTGTTCTTAAGATTTCTCCGATCGTTGTTTCCTTCGTTATCTCTGCCATATCATTTCCTCCCTTTTTGATCAATTGTTTTATCTTTCCGTTTCACTGGTCAACCTCGCAAATTTCTTCGCAATTTGCTCGTTATAAATCAGATTGCTTCGCAATTCCGCAGGTACCGGGCTTGAACCCGGCACCTGCGAAAAGCTTCTCCCACCACCTGAAGGTGGTGGGTTATCTTTTTGATTTATATATTACCTTCTTTTCCCCGATTTAACAAGTTAAATAATTATTAAGGAAAAGGCTTTTATAATAGGTAGTTTTGTATACAATGAACACGTTTTTACTGTCACTTCGTGACTCAAATAGTAACATATAATAAATAATGTGCGTTTCCATTGTGAAAAATGCACAGTTTGAGGGGCTTTGCTTCAATAATGTTCATAAAAAAATACAAGTAGCCTAATTGACTTGTATACACTATTTCATTATAATCATTGTATACAACAAATCTAACAGTTCTGACCGGATCAGATCAGAGTCAGGCAAATGTTTTGATCAGTGGTCAGTTACAACAATTTATTCAAGAAAAATAGGAGGCTATAGTCAAATGAGATCAGAATGGAATGGTTTCGTAGGTGGCAAATGGGAAAGTGAGATCAACGTAAGAGATTTTATCCAGAAGAATTATACACCTTATGATGGTGACGGTTCTTTCCTTGCCGGACCTACACAGGACACAAAGGATTTATGGAATCAGGTATTGGACCTTCAGAAGCAGGAGCGTGCAGCAGGCGGAGTTCTTGATATGGACACAAAGGTAATTTCCACTATTACCTCACATGGTCCCGGATACCTTGACAAGAGTAAGGAGAAGATCGTAGGATTCCAGACCGATAAGCCTTTCAAGCGTTCACTTCAGCCTTATGGTGGTATCCGTATGGCAGAGAAGGCTTGCTCGGACAACGGTTATGAGGTTGATCCCGAGATCAGCGAATTCTTCGCAACACACAGAAAGACACACAACGCAGGATGTTTCGATGCTTACAATCAGGAGATGAGAGCTTGTCGTTCATCCCACATTATCACAGGTCTTCCTGATGCATACGGACGTGGACGTATCATCGGTGACTACAGAAGAGTTGCTCTTTACGGTATTGACAGACTTATCGAGGATAAGCAGGAGCAGAAGGATTCCACAGGAAGAGTTATGACAGATGATGTTATCCGTCTTCGTGAGGAATTATCAGAGCAGATGACAGCTCTTAAGATGATGAAGGAAATGGCTGCTTCCTACGGATGCGATATTTCAAAGCCTGCTACAAACGTACAGGAAGCTATCCAGGCTACCTACTTCGGATATCTTTGCTCAGTTAAGGAGCAGAACGGTGCAGCAATGTCTCTTGGACGTACTTCAACCTTCATTGACTGCTTCGCAGAGAGAGACTTAAAGAACGGAACCTTCACAGAGGAGCAGATCCAGGAGTTCATCGATCACTTCATTATGAAGCTTCGTTGCGTTAAGTTTGCTCGTACACCTGAATACAATCAGATCTTCGCAGGTGATCCCGTTTGGGTTACCGAATCAATCGGAGGTGTTGGTGTTGACGGACGTCATATGGTAACAAAGATGAGCTTCCGTTATCTTAACACTCTTATAAACTTAGGACCTTCACCTGAGCCCAACCTTACAGTTCTCTGGTCTACAAGACTTCCTGAGAACTTCAAGAAGTTCTGTGCTAAAATCTCTATAACAACATCTTCCATCCAGTATGAGAATGATGACCTTATGAGAGTTACTCACGGTGATGACTACGGTATCGCCTGCTGCGTATCCTCAATGGTAATCGGTAAGGAAATGCAGTTCTTCGGAGCTCGTGCTAACCTTGCAAAATGTCTCTTATACGCTCTTAACGGTGGTGTTGATGAGGTTACAAAGAAGCAGGTTGGACCTAAGTATCGTCCTGTTGAAGGCGATGTATTAGACTATGATGATGTATTATCCAAGTTTATGGATATGATGGAGTGGCAGGCTGACGTTTACGTTAACACTCTTAACATCATCCACTATATGCACGACAAGTATTGTTATGAAAGAGCAGAGATGGCTCTCCATGACAAGAACGTAAAGAGATACTTTGCAACAGGTATCGCAGGTCTTTCAATCGTTGCTGACTCACTCTCAGCTATCAAGTATGCTAAGGTTGAGGTTATCAGAGATGAAGACGGAATAATCACTGACTTCAAGACAACCGGTGAATTCCCTAAATATGGTAATGATGATGATCGTGTTGACGAGATCGCTCAGAAGATCGTTCACAGATTTATGACAGCTGTAAGAAGACATCATACCTACAGAGGTGGAATACCTACAACCTCTATTCTTACAATTACTTCAAACGTTACTTACGGTAAGGCAACAGGTAATACACCTGACGGACGTAGAAAAGGACAGCCTTTCGCTCCCGGTGCTAACCCTATGCACGGACGTGATACCCACGGTGCTGTTGCTTCACTTTCATCAGTATCAAAGCTTCCATTCAAGGATGCACAGGATGGTATTTCAAATACCTTCACGATCATCCCCGGAGCTCTTGGTAAGGAAGATAAGGTATTCGCAGGAGATATCGAGCTTGACCTTAACAAATAAGAAAGGATATAACTATGGCAGAACGCAGTAACATGGCAGATGATTTAGTTGCTTTCTTAGATCAGTCAGTTGCAAACGGCGTGGGACATCTGAATGTGGACACTGATGAGTCATCGGAATCCCGTTCGGTAGAGACAATGGGATGTACGGATTGTTCAAGAACCCCCCTTGCCTGCAGTGTTCCTACCCTGCATCAGGGACTTGATGATTACAAATAAAATCATAAATAAAAATTAAGAAGGAGGAAAATATTATGGCAGTAGAAGCAAGTCAGACTCAGATCGACAATCTTGTTGGTTTATTAGATGGATATGCAACAAAGGGTGGACATCACCTTAACGTTAATGTTCTTAATAGAGATACTTTAATCGATGCTCAGGCACATCCTGAGAATTATCCTCAGCTTACTATCCGTGTTTCAGGATATGCAGTAAACTTCATTAAGCTTACTCCCGAACAGCAGGCTGATGTTATCTCAAGAACATTCCATGAGGCTATCTGATCAATGATCTAAAGATTATAGCAGATCCCAAGTAATAAAAATGCCAGAGACTGTTTTACAGTCCCTGGCATTGTATTAAGAAAAAAATGAGGTAAAAACATGACACAAGGACACATTCATTCACTTGAAAGCTTTGGAACTGTAGACGGACCGGGAACACGATACGTTGTATTTGTACAGGGGTGCCCTATGCGTTGTATGTACTGTCACAACCCTGATACCTGGGCAATGTCCGGTGGAACACCTACTGATCCCGAGTACATTTTTGAACAGTACAAGCATAATGAACCTTTTTATAAAAATGGAGGAGTGACTGTAACCGGAGGGGAACCCCTTATGCAGATAGATTTTCTTATTGATCTTTTCTCCATTTTCAGAAAAAACAATGTACATACCTGTCTGGATACTTCAGGTATAGCCTTCAGACCTGATGATGAAGAGCTTATGAAAAAGTATGACAGGCTTATGGAGCTTACCTGTCTTGTAATGCTGGATATTAAGCATATTGATCCCAGTATGCATCTTATGGTCACAGGTCAGCCCAATGACAATATTCTCGCCTTCGCCGAATATCTTGATAAAAAACAGGTGGATATGTGGATAAGGCATGTTGTAGTTCCCAATCTTACAGATGATGATAAATATCTTTACAAGCTGGGCTACTTTATAGGAGGTCTTTCAAACCTGAAGGCCTTGGATGTACTGCCCTACCATACTATGGGAAAAGTAAAGTATGAAAAGCTTGGCTACAAATACAGGCTTGCGGATACTCCGGCTATGTCACAATCCGAGGTTATAAAAAAGAAAGAGGTTATCCTTAACGGGATCCGTGACAAGCGTAAGGAGCTTGGCCTGTCAGGAGAACATCCTCATATAGGAAATGAAGAATAAGCTATTTAGAATAATACATACGGGTGAAGGTATTTGATATTTTTTTAACGAAATCTTTATTTCCCTTGAAAAAAAGCGGTCTTTGTATTAGAATAAATACGACCATAATGTAAAGGAGGGCTTAATTATGGCATATAAAATTGGCGATTCTTGTATCGCTTGTGGAACATGTGAAGGTCAGTGTCCGGTAGGTGCAATATCTATGGGAGACGGCAAGTTTGAAATAGACGAGAGCATGTGTGTGAGCTGTGGCTCTTGTGCAGGAGCTTGTCCTGTAGGCGCTATCGAATCAGACTGACGTACAGACACAAAAAGATCGAGTGGGGCATTAACATTACCCTGCTCGATCGTTTTTTATGCTCAAAAGTCTATCAATTATATTCAATTTCCCGATCTGCAAATTTAGTATATTTAGGCAGCCAGGTAAGCTTTATCTTTCCCACGGGACCGTTTCTCTGTTTAGCAATGATCACTTCCGTAACGTTCTTATTTTCCGTATCCGGATTATAATAATCCTCCCTGTATAAAAACATAACAACGTCAGCATCCTGCTCTATAGCCCCGGATTCACGAAGATCCGACAGCATAGGTCTGTGATCCTCCCTCTTCTCTACTGCTCTTGAAAGCTGGGACAGGGCAATGACAGGAACATCCAGCTCCCTTGCCAAAGCCTTCAGGGCTCTGGAGTTATCCGAAACCTCCTGCTGCTTTGAATCATTTCTTCCGCTTCCTGACATAAGCTGCAGATAGTCGATTATGATCATATCAAGCCCAAACTCCAGTTTATACTTCCGGCATTTGGATCTTAGCTCTCCCACTGAAATAGCCGGAGTATCATCTATAATAAGCTTTGACCCGGCTAATCTGTTGGCACTCTCCACAATATTTCTTATATCATCCCCTTCAAAGGATGCGTTTCTTATCCTTTCAGCCTCAACCATGGAATCAACCGCCAAAAGACGGTTTATAAGCTGTTCCTTGGACATTTCCAGACTGAATATGGCAACGCTGAGTTTTTCTTCTATACAGGCATATCTTGCTACATTCAGGACAAATGCCGTCTTACCCATTGAGGGTCTTGCTGCCACAAGAAGAAAGTCAGAGGGCTGAAAGCCTGAGGTCTTTTCATCAAGGGCCCGAAAGCCCGATGATATACCGGTTATCTTTCCACCCTTAAGACTCAGCATCTGCATCCTCTCAAGTGCCTTGGCAACTACCTCTCTGATGGGAACAAAATCCCCTGTATTCCTTCTCTGGACAATATCAAATATCTTCTTTTCAGCATCCTCAAAGATGGTATCCATGCTATCCTTGGGATTATAGCATTCAGCACTTACTGTTTCCAGTGCATTGATCATTTTTCTGTAAAGAGCCTTTTCCTTGACTATATTTGAATAATGCTCGATCTTGGCTACTGTTATATTCAGGGTCATAACATTTTGGAGATAATCCAAAGAGGCCACCTCCTCGGGAACATCCATCTCCCTTAACCTGGCCTGAAGAGTGACAACGTCCACAAGCTTATATTCATTGTTCATGGACACCATGGCTTCAAAAACTACTCCATACTGCTTCTCATAAAAATCCTCCTTGGCAAGGATCTCCGAAGCCTTATCAATAGCCTTTTTATCCATCATCATGCAGCAGATGACCGACTGTTCGGCAAGGGAATCATGAGGCATTATCCTTCTAATAGCTGCCTCATCCATATCAAGCTTCCTCTATTTTTACCTTAAGTTTTCCGGTAACCTCACTATGCAGCTTAACTGCTACCTCATAGCTGCCTATAGCCTTTAAGGGCTCATTTAAGAGTATCTTCTTCTTATCAAGGTTTAGGCCGCACTGCTTATTTGCTTCCTCTGCAATTTCCTTTGAAGCAACTGAACCAAAGGTCTTTCCGTCCTTACCGGTCTTAAGCTTTAATACAAGCTCTTTTTCCTCTATGACCTTTGCTAACTCCTTTGCTTCCTCAAGTATCCTTGCGGCAACCTTTTCATCATTCTGCTTCTTAAGCTTAACTTCATTTAAGTTTTTATTTGTAGCCTCCACAGCAAGCTTCTTGCTGAAAAGAAAATTTCTGGCATAGCCATCACTTACAGTTACTATTTCATCTTTTTTACCCAGGGATTTAACATCCTCCAAAAGGATAACCTTCATTATATAGCACCTTCCTTTTCCATCTGATCTATTGTATCCGTTAATCGTTTTTCCGCCTCTTCAAAGCCAATGCCGTCAAGCTGGGCACCTGCTATGGTCATATGACCGCCCCCTCCCAGTCTTTCCATTATAAGCTGCACATTTACATCATCTATGGATCTTGCAGAAATATAAATTCTGTTCTGATATTCCGATAAGACAAAGGAGGCTCTTATACCGTTAATATTTAAAAGCTCATTTGCAGCCTGAGCAGCAACCACTGTGGGATTTTCACTTGGTCCGTCATAATAGGATATGGCATACATCTTCTTATATACCGATACATGACTTACTGCCTCGGATCTGGCTATATAGTCATTCAGAGTATCTCTTGACATCTTCCTTACTCTGGTCACATCTGCGCCGTTCCTTCTAAGATAGGCAGCTGCTTCAAAGGTTCTTACTCCGGTCTTTGCAAGGAAATTATTGGTATCCATGGTTATACCGGCATATATACAGTCTGCTTCAACAGGCTTAAGCTTCACTGTATCGCTTATGTACTGGAGTATTTCGGCAACCATCTCCGATGCGGAGCTGGCAAAGGGCTCAACATAGGACAGGGTGGCATTCTCAATTATCTCAGAGCCCTGTCTGTGGTGGTCTATGACTACTATTGTCTTACATAGGCTGAGAAGCTCCGAACACTCGGTATAACTTGGCCTGTTAACATCCACCACCACAAGGACGGTATTATCATCAGCCATCTCAACTGCACGGAGATTATTTATAATAAGCTCCTGCTCTCCCTCCTCCTGACTGAGGAAGGCATCCACCATGGGCCTTATGGAGGTGGAAATATCATTGACAACGATATGGGCACTCTTTCCCAGGGTCTTGGCTGCTCTGAATATACCAACAGCAGCTCCAAAGGCATCTATATCCGTTATCCTGTGACCCATTACCATTATTCTGTCGGTGGACTCAAGGATTTCCTTTAATGCATGGGCCTTTACTCTGGCCTTTACTCTTGTATTCTTTTCCGTGGATCTGGTCTTTCCTCCGTAATAGCTTACAGATTCGGGAGTTTTTATTACAGCCTGATCGCCGCCCCTTCCAAGGGCAAGATCAATGGCATTTCTGGCATAATCATAGTTTTCAACATAGGATTCCGCCCCCACGCCAAAGCCTATGCTCAGGGTAAGCTTCATCTCGTTTCCTATGTTTACTGTTTTTACATCCTCTAGAAGATTAAAGCGATCCTCTATCAGCTTCTTTAAGGAGCTGTTCTTAATAAGTACAAGATACTTATCCTTTTCCATCTTCTTTAAAAGAGCTTCATGAGCAGCCAGATATTTATTTATCCTTCTGTCTACCAAGGCTCCAAGTAAAGACCTTCTGACCTCCTCAACGGATTCCAGGGCTTCATCATAATTATCAATATAAATAAGTCCGCAGGCTAACTGCTGCTCCTCTATCTTACGCTGCAGCACATTTACCTTTGTTTCATCGAACATAAAAAAGGCAATGAGAAAGCTGTTCTTATCGCTGTTCTCCAGCATATCGGCATCATTTACTATATCATCTATAAAAAGCTTTTTCATACTGATCCTGTATTCCTTATCTTCAAAGGAAAACATCAGCTCATTTTCACTTTCCACTGCCGGAAGCATGCCCTTATTAAAGCCTGTTAAAAGGCTCATTATGGTTTTCTGACTGTTTGATTTTGTATGAAGTGTATTTTCAAAGGCCTCATTTGCCCAAACAAGCTTTCCTCCCTCATCTAAAAGAGCATAAGGAAGCTCCAGTTCCCTTAACAGCTGCTTCTGGATCTGCCCGTAGCCGGTGGCAAAATTAATAAAATCATTTATTACTACACCCTTATTCTTCATATACAGGTACATAGAAAACCCTATACAGACAATAGCAAATCCGGCCGCCACTATACCTGCTTTAGTATCTATAAAGAAGAGAGCGATGACCATTATCACCATTAATAAGGATATTCTTAAAGGCCATTGAACATAAGATCTGACCTGTCCGGTTAATCTGATTTTTGACTTTCCCATTTTAATCCTCTAGCTTAAATCACAACACTTCTTTAGATTATAACATTTTTGTCTTATCCACTCAACCACAAGACCTTGTGGACAAAAGAAGAAGACGGCTACAACATCACGCGGTATCAACCTGAGTAATGTTATAGCCGTCTTATTCTTATTTTCTTTTATTCCTGGGTGTAAGGCATCAAAGCTACGTGACGGGCACGCTTTATTGCTACTGTAAGTTCCCTCTGATGCTCAGCACAGTTTCCTGTGATCCTTCTTGGAAGTATCTTTCCTCTCTCGGAAATATACTTTCTTAAAAGGGAAACATCCTTGTAGTCGATCTTCTTATCCTTTCCACAGAAAACACAAACTTTCTTTCTTCTGCGGATCCCGCCTCTTCTCCTGTTCTGAGAATCAGCTCTATCATTATCACCCTGTGGTCTGTTGTAAGCCATTTTCAGTTCCTCCTGATATTAATCGAATGGCAGCTTCTCATCTGTCTCTTCAGGAATATTCATAAAATCATCGCTTAAGTCCGATGCGGCATCTCCCAATGCGGCGTCATGAGTATCCACATATCCGGATCCCGATCCCACTGGAGCTGCGGCATTCTTAGACTCGGCAAATTCCTGATCCTCTGCCACTACTTCGGTCGTATAAACCTTTTGGCCATCCTTGTTCGTATAGCTTCCGGTCTGGATACGTCCCGTTACAACTATCTTAATTCCTTTACGAAAATATTTCTCGGCAAACTCACCTGATTTTCCAAAGGCAACACAGTTAATAAAATCAGCTGTCTGATCATTTCCGTTTCTGTTAAATCTTCTGTCAACAGCAAGTGTATACCTTGCGATAGCCATCTGATTATCCCCTGTTGAATATCTCACTTCAGGATCCCTGGTAAGTCTTCCCATCAATATTACTTTGTTCATCTATTACTCTCTTTCCACTATGCCTCATTTTGCTTAACGCAAAGATATCTGAGTACGTTTTCCATAATGCGAACACGATTTTCGATTTCGGCAGGTGCAGTAGTTTCAGCCTCAAAATGAACGAAATAGTAAAATCCTTCCTTCATTTTCTGAACTTCGTAAGCAAATCTCTTCTTACCCCATTCTTCAACATCTGTTACTGTGCCACCGAAACGGCTGATATAACCCTTAACCTTTTCGATCGCAGCCGCTCTCTCTTCGTCCTCGATCTTAGCATTAAGAACAACGCATAATTCATATTTGCTCATGCTAGTACCTCCTTCTGGATGAATAGCCCTAAGCTCTCACTTAGAGCAAGGATATCGCCTTTAAGACGATAGTAAAAATGTATCACGAGAACATATATTAACACAGATAGCTTTGTTTTTCAACTCTTTTTTTATCAGACCTGCCTAAAGCTCTATATCCTCAAGGGAGGCAAGCTCAGTAAACAGCTCCCCTATCCTTCTTCTTATTACAAGGGTATTCTTTGCGGGCTTTACACTTATCTCACTCTCATTTATCACCACAACCGTGTTTCCGTTAAAATAATTTATAAAGGAGGCTGCAGGATATACTGTTAAAGAGGTTCCTCCGATAATAAGCATATCAGCTTTGGACAGGGCCGATATGGCTCCCTGAACCTGATCCTCAGGCAGTCCCTCTTCATATAAGGTAATGTCCGGTCTGATGGTTCCCCCGCACTCGCAATGGGGAATAGCTTCCTCTGACTCAAATATATAATCAGAAGGGTAGGTCTTACCGCACTTCATACAATAGTTTCTAAGAGCGCTTCCATGGATCTCATAAACCTTCCTGCTCCCTGCCTTCTGATGAAGACCATCGATATTCTGGGTAACTATCCCTATAAGCTTTCCCTTTTCTTCAAGCTTTGCCAGATATTTATGGGCATTATTAGCCTCTATATTTCTGGTATCCATCTTCTGTCTGTGAAACTCGTAGTAAACCTTGGGTTCATAT
>JAILBX010000287.1 GCA_024680675.1 Lachnospiraceae bacterium
CTGGTTTATTCTACCTTGACATTAATTGTTGCTGACTTGTTTGTGCCATCCTTCACTCTGAATTTGATCGTTGAATTACCCGGCTTGTAAGTAGTGATCAATAACTTTACACCAATTTTATTGTTATCTAACTTATGTGCACTTAAAAAACCTGCTGAAAGCACATTGGGATTGCTGCTTGTTATCTCCATAGACGGAATCTTTAAGCTGGTAGTTGCATAATAATATCCATAATCAGTTATAAAACAAATTTCGTTGGTAACATATGTTTTATTGGCATTAAGAGTGATAGTTCTTTTACCTTTAGTTAATTCAGTATTACAGACCACTGTTGTTGTAGGAGCAAATGATTTTAATTCTTTTTCGGCAACTAATCCCGTTCCGTCAAGGGTACTTGCCCTCACTGTTATAGTATAATAATTATATCCAAGTTCGGATAGCCTTTTATCTACCGTGACGGATCCCTTATTTATCTTAATATATGATTTATTGTTACAGGTTTCGGTGACGTCCACCGGCGTATTCGAACCATCATAACCACATACCTTACTTGGTTTACTGTCCCATTTCACCTTTTTTATGGAAGGATTTCCATATGTGCTGCCTAAGGCTGCCCTGAGTTTAATGTTCTTGCCGTAGGCAACTGACGATTGATCACTTGTTTCTATCAGAGAAAGCTTTGAAATAGGGACTATCACTTTAAGTGTAACCGTTATCTTTTTATTTGAACCGTCATTTGCTTTACATGTGATCTTAGCTGTTCCTGCTTTTTTTGCGGTAACTACGCCTGTTTCTGAGTCAACCTCGGCAACAGCAGGATTGGAGCTCAAATAACACACCTCAGCCCCGTTATCGGCCTTACCAACAAGATTCAGTATATTTTCATGTATGGTATCAGTTCCCTCAGTTACGGGTATGTCTGCATTAAAGAGGTATGCGGATTTTAAATTTCTTGTTTTGTCATATTCCGGCCGGTTAACATCTTCATTTATATTTTTCGCAAGAAGAGTAACTTTATTTGCCGGAGTGATAAGCTCCACTTCCATTGATCCGGTCATAAGAGGAGACTGAGAAGCCGCCACTACCGTAAATGTACCGTAGGAATTTGCTTTTGTGGTTATTTTTCCGGTGTTTTTATTTATCTTTACCCCCTCAGGAGCATTCTCCAGAGACCATACGACTTTGGCTTTGGTATATGTTGTGTCATCTTTAAAATAAGCCGAATAAGTAGCAGACTTTCCTTTCCCAAGCTGATTTACACCTCTGATCTCAAGGCCCTGGCCCTGTATTTTAATAGTTGTAGTCGTCACATCAGAGGATGATCCTTTTCCTGTTATCCTTATAGCCTTTAAACTTAAGGGAATTCCGGGCAAAGTTCCGAGATCGATCAGATCCTGAACAGCTAATTCAGCTTTGCCTGTATCTAAGTCTGCCTTTATAAAATAGCCTTCTTTAACTTCACCGTCTTTAGCTGAAGGATCCTTCCCGTTTACAGTAAAGACATATCCCAGAGCATTTCCGATACTTCCATCCTTTTCTGAAAATAGAAGAGTAGAATCCTTATCAAGCTCTGATAAGAGACCACTTTCAGCAGTTATTTCAGGGCCTACATTGTTCTCCGGCATCATATTTGCAACATTGACCATGCCTGCCCCTATATATCTATCAGACGAGATCTTAACCGCACTTTCTTTAAGTGCTGTTTCTACCTGATCCGGCGTAGCCTTTCCACCCATAGCGCTGATATAAAGGGCACATACACCTGCAACAAGCGGAGAGGCCATTGAGGTACCGTTCCAGTTGCAGTAGGTGTCATGAGTTTTTCCTGAATCAGCGGGGTAGGGTACTGTTTCATCTGCTCCGTTCCATGTGGAAAAAATATTACTTCCCGGAGCTGCTATATCCGCCCATGAGCCATATGATGAAAAACTGGATCTCTGAAGGCTTTCATCCACGGAGGAAACTGCTATGACGTGATCATATGCTGCAGGCAAGGATTTACTGTTTGTGCCGGTATTTCCCAGGGCAGCACAGATGGTAACATCTTTGTCATACGCATTATTGATCGCATCTGCAAGAGCTGTATTATAGGTTGTCTGTCCGCCAAGACTCATGTTTATTACCTGAGCCTTCTTTTCATCTGCCACATAGTTTATCGCCTTTATCATACTGTCATCAGTAGCATAGGATGAATATTCTTTGGTTTCAGAATCATATTTTACAGTAAAAACAGGTACGTCCAGAATCTTAGCCTCAGGAGCAACCCCTACTCCACCAATTCCGTTATTTGCCTTTGCCGCTATTATTCCTGCAACATGAGTCCCGTGTCCTGTAAAATCTTTATAATTTTCCGGATCCGGATTCCAATATTCGGATACCTGGCCTTCGAGATCCTCGTGTGACATATCTACACCGGTATCTAATACAGCTACCGTTACACCTTCACCCCTGCTCACACCCCAGGCTTCATAGGCGCCTACTGCATCAAGCATCCATTCGTAGCCGTTGGTTTGCTTTCCGTCATCAGCATTTGTATATGTGTATCCCGGTACCATGGCCGGATCGTTGTATTTTTCGTGCCAGTAGCTCCAGCTTAAGGAATCCCAGGAATTTTCCAGAGAATCTGTCCCTGACAGGATTTCTGTATCCTGCATATTTTCGTCCGGGCTTATTACTCCGGGTTCACAATATATGATTCCATTTGGATTGACGGGCGGGAGAGCATTCGCCATATCGGCTCCCGCTGACACGGCCTGCTCAACTGTAATTTTGTCTTTATCCAGCTTTATTACAGCAACGCCGTATTCACAGAATAATAAAGTTCCGTTATAAGCCTCAGCAACGATCTTTGCATATTCAGGATCATCACAGGAAAAGATAACCTCATCTTCCACGTAATCTGTCCCGGCTTTAGTATCTTCAACTGCCTCAAGTACCCCCATTGATCTGATTTCGTTTTTAGTCTGAAGCTCTTCTTCGTTAAGAGTATACCCCTGCGGCATTCCCTTTAATCCATAGGGAAGAGAAGAGTTCTCTTGAGTAATGGTTTCTGTATTTTCGCTTCTGGTCCCATTTTTGCTTAAAAAGGACTCATCATGTAAATCCAGATTCGCAGCATAAACCGATTCTCCCTGCGAAATAAACATTGCAGCAGCAAGCATGACTGCAAGTATTTTTCTTCCTTGTTTAGATTTCATTTTTTCTCCTCTTTTCGTAAGTTTCAGTATCAATTTACTACATTAGTTAAGTATAGCATATTGTCGGGCAAAATGAAGTTTGTTTTTTGGTTGATAAACACCCGTTTCTTTTTTAATTTATTGTTAGTATAAAATGATTATGATTAAGTCGACAAAAGTACTAGTATACTATTATGATACACGAATTGCTGAAAGGTCGTGAAAAATGATGCAAAAACTAAATAAAAGATTATCACTTTTTTTGATCGCTTTGATCGTTTCGGGAACACTTATCGGATGTTTGGAGTATAGATCGGTAAGTATCGATAAGCCGAAAGAGGATTACAGCAACATTACAGAAAATCCCAACATCTCCATACCCGGATACGAGAGCCTTAATTTTATAGCAGGAAGCAGTAAACAATCGGTGGATTTCTACAACCCCGAAGAGAATACCTGCTACTTTAAGATAAGCCTTCTGCTAAAGAGCAATGCATGCGCAGAGGAAGAGAGTCTGCAAGGAGACAAGGAGGAGGAAAAAACAGGAGGAACGGCCGGCGCAGCAGACTCAAAGGGAGAGGTCCTCTGGACATCTGACTACAACTCTTTCTGAGGCTGCTTCATTACCAAGGCTAAGATCATTACAGAGTCAAAATTGACCTATACAGGAAAGGCCATAGAGCCTGAAATAAAAGTGCAGGTAAAAGAAGGAAAAGTATGGAA
>JAILBX010000019.1 GCA_024680675.1 Lachnospiraceae bacterium
CGCAAGTAATCCCCCTGTTATGGCTGAAGCCAGGCAGCCCTTGAGCTTAAAGGCTTTCACCACCATACAGGCTGACAGAGCGATAAATAAAAGGGAAAGCATACCGTTTACAAGGGGCAGTGAATAATTTCCAAAGAAATGATTCACAAGCTTTCCCACATAAAAAAGCCCCCACCTTCCAAGGGCAAGTCCTTCTCCTGTACCCTCCGGAGTATGATAGAGCTCATCATAATTGAAAAATTTATTTGTAAACTGGTAAAGATGAGCCAAAAGGCCGCAGAGCAGCGACCCAAAGAATGCCCACTTATATCTGACCTCTATTCCCTTAAAAAACCCAATTATATAATTCTCTGCCTTTATATTCATTCTGCTCCTTGTCACAAAAATGCTGATTTAATCAGTGCTTCCTTAGACCTGTTTCCGGATCATTCAATTATCTTAGCGGTCATTTTGTCTCACACATTATCAGCCATCCTTTTAAGATCATCCACGCTGAACTTATAAGCCTTTTCACAAAAGTCACACTTTACCTCTATATCCTTGCCATCATTTATCATAGCTGAAAGCTCATCCCTTCCTACACTTATAAGGGCCTTCTCAACTCTCTTCTTTGAGCAGTCGCACTTAAAGCAGACGGGACTTTTGTCAAGGATCTCGGGATCAAGATCAGAAAGCAGAAGCTCTATCATATCCTCGGGACTTAAGCCCTTATCAAGCATGGTGGTGACACTTTCCACCCTTGAAAGCCTTTCCTCCAGCTTCTTTACTGTTTCATCATCAATATCGGGCATAAGCTGGATGATAAAGCCTCCCGACTGTCTTACTGTATTGTTTTTATTCATAAGGACTCCGAGGGATACTGCCGAGGGAGTCTGCTCTGAAACAGCAAAATAATAAGTCAGATCATCTGCTATCTCTCCGCTTTGCAGTGCAACCTGACCTACATAAGGATCCTTAAGACCTAAGTCCTTTATAACCGAAAGTATACCTCTGCCAACTGCTCCTCCCACATCCAGCTTACCCTTTGAGTTAGGAGGGAGAAGTACAGAAGGGTCTCCTACAAAACCCTTTACATTTCCCTTTGAATCTGCGGTAACGGTTATGCCCAGTATGGGCCCGTCACCCTTTATACTTAAGGTAAGAAGATCATCTTCATTTTTAAGCATTGCTCCCATCATAAGAGCTGCTGTCATAGTCCTTCCAAGAGCAGCCGAGGCAATGGGACTTAGCCTGTGAGCCTCCCTTGCAGTCTCTGTCACTGTCCTTGTTGTGGCTGCAAAGGCTCTGATCCTGCCCTCTGCTGCCACTGCCCGAAGAATGTAGTCATTATTATCTATCATTTATTCCTATCCTTTTCTTGCAATAATATATATTCTTTCAGCTTCTCTATTAAGCATATCCTCATTGAATGAGCTTCCCTTCACGGACAGATAGCCGGATTTTTCAACAGCTTCCTCATCAAAGCAGGATACTATAGAGAATCCCGCCTTTTCAAGCAGCTCTCTTAACTCATTAAGCTCATAGCCTCTTTGAAAGTGGCTTTCTTCAAATCTTCCGAAAAGGACTTTCTCATCATTTGAAGCTTCCTCATCCCTTGCAAATACAGTAAGATCATATTCGTTTATATTTTCCTCATCATCATAGGAATTTTCCCAGATAAAGCTGCAATCCTCCCGGTTTTCGGCTATTGTAATGTCTCCTATCACATCTCTGTATTTATGGACGGTATTAAAATCAAATATGAATAATCCGTCGGTATAGAGATAGTTATGAACCAGTGAAAAAACTATAAAGAGATCCTCAGGATCCGTGATATAGTTTATTGAATCACATAAACAGTAAATAGTGCCCACTGTACTGTAAAGGTCAAGCTCTCTTATATCCTGTAAAAGGTAAAGTATCTCCGAGCCCTTTATATCCCTCTTTTCGTAGGCCACATTCAGCATATCCTCCGAATTGTCAACCCCGATCATATCATAACCCTTCTCATACATAAGCTCAGTAAGGGTACCGGTTCCGCAGCAAAGATCCAGAACCTGATTCCTTTCAGCATCTGCAGTATCAGCAGAATCGGAGTTTGGTATGGAGATGCCCTCTTCCCTTATGATCTCATCCAGCATATCCGCCCATTTTTCATAGGGCACGTTATCCATCAGTTCATCATACAGATAAGCAAAATTTTCATACATTACCATACCCTCTCATAATTATAGTCTGACCCCGGAAAGCCCTCAGGTCAGATCACTGCTCCTATAGCTCCAAAAAGTCCGGCACTTGCAACTCCCATTATTATTCCCGCAAGAACAACTCCCAAAAGTATGGCCGTAACGCTGGATTTAAAATCCATATCCAAAAGACTGGCTGCCAGGGTTCCTGTCCAGGCACCTGTCCCGGGAAGGGGTATTCCGACAAAAAGTAAAAGTGCAACAAAAAGTCCTCTTCCTGCCTTTGCCTTAAGCTTTTCCCCTCCCTTATGTCCCTTTTCCAGACAGAAGGTGAAAAATCCGCCTATAATAGGCTTATCAGCTCCCCATTCCAGAACCTTCCTGGCAAAGAAGAAGATGATGGGAACAGGTATCATGTTTCCTAAAATCGCTACGATATAACAAAGCCAGAGCTTAAGAGGAACTCCTGCTTCAATAAATCCAACCGCATAGGGAATAGCTCCTCTAAGCTCTATAAGAGGAACCATTGAGATCAAAAAAACTATAATATAATGAGTTAACGTAGACATAAAACTATCCTTTCGATATTATATCCTTTAATGCAATTATAAGCCGGTCCATATCCTCATCTCTGCCTATGGTGATCCTTAAATAATTATCGATCCTCGCTTTATTGAAAAATCTCACATAAATATCCTGCTTTTTAAGCTCCTTAAAGATATATTCCGCCTTTAATTTCTTATGAGTGGCAAATATAAAGTTGGCTTTGGAATCAAAGAATTCAAAATCCAGCTCCTTTAGCTCCTTTTTTATCCTTTCTCTGCTATTTATAAGCTTCTTTACTGTTTCCTCAAAATAATCCTTATCCTTTAATACGGCGATCCCGTATTCTATGGCAGCTCTGCTCATGGTATAGGAATTTACGGAAAACTTTACATCATTCATATATTTAATAAGCTTTTCATTTCCTATGGCAAAGCCTATCCTCATTCCGGCAAAGGCTCTGGACTTTGAGAAGGTCTGCACGATCAGAACATTATCATATTTTTCAGTAAGACAAAGCATGGATGAATCAGAAAAATCCACATAGGCTTCGTCGATTATCACTACGGAATCGGGATTTCCCTTTACTATGCTTTCAAAGAAATCCGGATCAGATGCTTCACTTATTCCTGTGGGAGCATTGGGATTTGCAATGACAATACCTCCGTTTTCCCTGAGATAATCCTCCTTTACCATATGATAGTCCTCATTAAGGGGGATCCTCTCATAGGGTATCCTGTACACATCAGCCCAGACATCATAAAAGGAATAGGTTATATCCGCAAAGAGGACGGGTTTTTCAGAATTAAAGAAGGTTAAAAATGCCATTGAAAGCACATCATCGGAACCGACTCCCACAAAGACTCTTTCCGGACTTACCTTATAGCATTCTCCTATTGCGCTTCTTAAAGGCTCCCCGTAGGGATCGGGATAAAGCCTGTAGCTTTCCTGATCCGTATTCTTTAAGGCCTCTTTTAACACAGGGCTTGGGGGATAAGGAAATTCATTTGTATTAAGCTTTATTACATTCCTCTTTTTAGGCTGTTCTCCCGGAACATAGGGAACAACCCTTCTTACTTTATCTTCCCAACTCATAATCCAAAATCCTTAGCAAGCTTTCCAAACTCAGGCAAAGCCTTCACTATGGTCTCATAGGCGACGCAATAGGCTATCCTTGCATAGCCGCTGCATCCGAAGGTTGAACCCGGCACAATGAGTATGTTATATTTTTTTGCTGCCTGACAAAAGCTCTTGTCATCCTCAATGGGAGTCTTCATAAAGAGATAGAAGGCTCCTTCCGGCTTCTGGCAGCTGAAGCCATGCTTTAAAAGTCCCTCGTAAAGGGTATTTCTGTTTCTGTCATAGTAAGAAATGTCCGTTCTCTCCTCAAGACATCTGGCTACTGCCAGCTGCTGAAGGGAGGGGGCATTAACATAGCCAAGTATTCTTGTGGCCACTGAAGCCGCCGCTATTATATCCTTTGAATCATCGGCTTCCGGAGGTATTACCAGATATCCTATCCTTTCTCCGGGAAGAGAAAGAGACTTTGAAAAGGAGTAGCCGACTATGGTGTTCTTATAAAATTTGGGCACATAGGGAACCTCAATATCCCCATATACCAGCTCTCTGTAGGGCTCATCCGTCACAAGGTATATTGACTTATTAAGCTCCTTCTGCTTTTCCTCAAGTATCTCTGCCATTTTTTTGTAGGTCTCTGCAGAATAAACTACTCCTGTGGGATTATTGGGGGAATTGATAAGGACAACCTTTGTCTTCTCTGTTATCTTCTCCTTCAGCTCATCAAGCTTTGGCTGAAAATCCACTGTATTGGGAGATACTATTACAAGCTTACCCTCATAGTTACTTACATAATTTCTGTACTCACCAAAAAAAGGAGCAAAGGTGATCACCTCATCCCCGGGATCCAGCAGGGTTTTGAATATCACATTAAGTCCCGAGGCAGCACCTACCGACATAACTATGTTTTCAAAGCCGTAATCCGTAGCAAAGCGTTTGTTTATTGATTCTGCCACTGCTTTCCTGACCTCAGGATAGCCTGCATTATTCATATAGCCATGGACATAGAGAGGATCCTCCTTTTCAAGAATATCTATCATAGCCTCAGAAACCTTCTTTGGAGCAGGCACATTGGGATTACCCAGACTGAAATCATAAACATTTTCAGCACCATACTCTTTTGCAAGCTTCTGTCCTTCCTCAAACATAGCTCTTATGACTGAGCTTCCTTTTACAAGATC
>JAILBX010000113.1 GCA_024680675.1 Lachnospiraceae bacterium
TATGATCAGCTAGTTGCAGCTATGGATGATGAGAACGCTATTTATCAGTGGCGTAGAAAATATGTGCGTAAGAACAAGAGTGGCGTAGTTCCTACATTAACTGCAAACCAAGGCGAAGGTGGTCATAATGTTTGCCTTATCAAAACGAAGTACGGTATACGAAAAATGACACCACACGAATGTTTTAATACACAGGGATTTCCGAAGTCATTTAAGCTTCCAACGGATATGAGTGATGCAAGGCTTTATAAGCAGGCAGGAAATTCGGTTTGTGTATCTGTAATCGGAAGAATTGCCGACAACATAGCAGAAGCATATACCAAGAAGCACGGCAAGTAATACAAATATAATTATGGCACTATAAAAGTAGCAAGTATCTGAAAAGAGACCTGCTACTTTTTTTATGTATTAAAAGAAAGGAGTTTTCAAAATGGAACAGAAGGAATTATCACCAAAGGAACAGAGGGCATTGGAGAAGGTGAAGCGTGCAAATGCAGAACTTGCTAAGGTCAGACGAGAGCAGAAGAAGCAACTAAGAAAAGAGCAGGATCATCACAAGTTTATGTTGGGCGGTGTTGTTGTGAAATACTTCCCCGATGCCTATGACTTTAGTGAGCAGGAAATGAACAGAATCATTGCCTGCGCTTTTTCATTAAAGGATGTGAAAAACATGATCACTATGGTTTTGAAAGAGCGACCGGATCCGGAAGAAATCAACGATAATGAGGAGAATGAAAACGATGATTTTGAAAATGAAGAATCTGAGAAAAATGGTTCTGATGAATGAAGTGATGACGAGGGCAGAAATGCGTAAGGTCTTTCACCGAGATTTTCTCGGTGCGCACAGATAAACCACCAGAGGTGGTACTGCGCGTCCTGCCGGAGGCGGTCTTCGCTGTCGCTGCGGTCGGTGCAAAACCGACGTCCACTGGATAATGTCATTAAGTTAGCAAAATTTACACATGACTTCAAGCATCTTAATGTTTAGAATTGATTTTTATCAACTGGTTTAGCTTATTTCTTGCACGACAAAAAGACAGATTGATATCTGCCTGATTTCATGTATGATGAAGATGTTGAATTATCTGTATAGGAAAGACGTTTTTTCTCGGATTTTAACTTTGCGAGGGTTATTTCTGCCGAGTCGAATAGGCAACATGTATTTCCTAATTAGAGTTTCAACATCTGGTGGATCAATAGCACTATTAAAAAAATAATGCCGACATTCCTTTATTGCTCTTGAAAAATTTATTTGATAAGTATGTTTTTTCTTCTTATGTCTTGAAGCAACATGCATAGTTATGATTGAGCAGAAGTTGTACATGATAATTTTGGCGTATATTTCTTGGTGTATATGATCCACCTTTTTCGAATGAAATTTATTTAAGGCGAGAGTATGCTTAAGCTCTCTGAAAGATGTTTCTATACCCCAACGCATGCTATATAAGTATTTAATTTCATCTGCCGGGAATATATCTTGCGAAAGGTTTGTCAATATTGATTCATATCGATTATGATCTATCTTGAATCTGACAACTCTTAATTGAAGTGGATAAACTCCTGGTGTACCTCTGGGTAGAAAGTCAAAAGTAACATTGGATGCCATAGTGCGATATGAAGATGGATTGGTCTTATCAATGCTCTGCTTTAGCCTAACGAGATTTATAGGCAAGTTCAGATCGAAGGAACCAGCAGACTCATTGAATCGAAAAGAACGTAAAATACCATTACTGTTTATATCTTTAGCACGAATCAGGAAATATAAGCCTTTATTCTGCGCATGAGCCATTACGTTCCAACATTCATAGTTTCGGTCTGCTATAAAGATGGTTTTAGAATCATATGTATGTTTATCAATAAAATTGACTAAAGCTCGCTGTTCATTCTGATTATGCCGGCCATCTATATTTATATATTGATATGTACGATTGCATAAGTCGTATAGAACATCAATATGAAGTTCATTGAATCCTTTTTCGGAATTTGGGTTGCAGTAATATGTACTGCTATCATTAGGATTATGAAAAATGTTGATATCAGTGCCGTCACAAGCAAGTAATCGGTATCCCTTATATAGATTATTGCCGGGAAAAGATTTGTTGAACCTCAACAAGATAGCCGGAAAAAGCGTATCTGACAATTTATCTCTTTGCTGAATTAATGCAGAAAGAGAGGGGCTATCCTCGTTATGATCAAAAAAATCAAGGATTTCATCTTGAGAAGATTTGTTTGAAAGAGAAAGAATGAGTTTGATTGTGTTATTAAAATTTAGCTTACGATTACGGACAAAATTTCTTGTTGGATCTTTTACATAATCAGTTGAGTTGGATGATATGTTTTCAATAATATCCAACAATTTTGATTTGACACATGCAGCAAATTTCATAGGTAAAACCTCCTTAAATGTTGATATTTAAGGCGCTTCGCTGCATATATTTGATTGTTTGTCAAGAGCTTTTTTGTTTTTTTAGGAACTTTTTTGCGCAATAAAAAAAGGATAATGTCTTAACTTAATGACATTATCCGGTGGATGTCCGTTTAGCGCGGACCGGAGCGAAGCGGAGACTGCTGCGTGCCGGTGGCACGCGTTTAGCACCGACCGGAGCGAAGCGGAGACCGAACCTCGTTCGAGTCCGACTGGACTCGAACTTAAGAGAAGACGGGGTCTTTTTGACCCCGTCTTCTCTTAAATTCCCGTCCGCGAGAGGATTCGAACCTCCGACCTACCGCTTAGGAGGCGGTCGCTCTATCCAGCTGAGCTACGTGGACACAGTGTTGATTATACCTTTTTTTCCTTCTCCAGGCAACTGTTTTTTGTCATAATGATGTCCTTCTTAATTTCCAAGGAAAGGCTTTGGTCAGCGCTTCCCTAAAAAAAGCTGCCTATTATGATCACTGCCATCAAAAGAGGCAGCACATAGGAAAAATAAAGCTTCAACTTCCGGGGAGTCTTCATTCCCTTTCCCTTATCACATTCATCAGCATACTTATCAAAACCCCAGGCAAATTTAGCGGTACAGAATAAGAGTATTATCAAAGCTCCTATGGGAAGTATGATTCCCGAAACGAGAAAATCTTCACTATCAAGAATATCCCTTCCCCCTATCAGCCTTACCCCTGACCAGATATTATATCCAAATATACTCGGAAGACTGCCTATCAAAACTATTATAAGATTACAGATCACAGCCTTACCCCTTGTCATTCCAAAATTATCCATAGCAGAGGATATCAAACCTTCAAATACAGTGATCACAGTCGAAAAACTGGCAAAAAACATAAAGAGGAAAAACAATATAGCAAATATCCTTCCATTGTTCATTTCAGAAAAGATTTTCGGCAGGGTCAAAAAGATCAGAGAAGGACCTGAATCCGGCTCAACATTATAACTAAAGCATGCCGGAAAGATTATAAGCCCTGATATCAGGGCGATCACTGTATCAAGAAGCGTGATACTTATTCCCTCGGAATAAAGACTATTATCATCGGACATGTAACTGCCAAATACCGTAATATTTCCGATTCCTATACTAAGTGTAAACATAGCCTGACTCATGGCGCTGACCACTACATTACCAAATCCTATTTCCTTGATCTTACTAAGGTCAGGCTTCAGGTAAAAGGAGATGCCCTCTTTTGCACCCTCGAGTGTACAGCTGTAGATTGCAAGACCAAGGATCAGTACAAACATACACAACATCATATATTTTGTGATACGTTCAAGTCCACCCTGAATACCAAAGGAACATACAATAAATCCCAATATCACCACAATTGCCATGGCAACTGTCATCTCTACAGGATTACCCAACATATCGCCAAAAACCTTATCCACCGTATCCAGGGTATAATTCTGCATCTGTCCGTTTAAATACTTATAAAAATACAAAAGCATCCATCCGTTAACTGTTGTATAATAAAGCATCAACATAATACAACCTATGATACATATCCACCCATGTATATGCCAATAAGTACCCTTGGGCTCTAACTTCTTATAGGCTCCCACAATACTGTTACGGCTGGAACGTCCCAAAGCAAGCTCCATAGTTAAAAGGGGGATTCCGATAAGCAGCAAAAAGAATATATAGATGAGTACAAAAACTCCGCCTCCGTTACTACCTGTCAAATAGGGAAATTTCCAGACATTCCCAATTCCAATGGCACATCCGGCACTGACCATGATAAATCCAAGTCGGGATTTAAAGGCATCTCGATTCATAAAGCATGTCCTTTCATATCGTTATAAAAGCCAAGAATGGGATTTGTAACCACAGGCCTTATATCATAAACTTTTCTAATTATAAAAGTCCCTATTAGATTTGTCAAAAGAAAGTCCTTAATAAGAGACTTGAAGATCTCGTTGACAAGGTAGCTTTATTATGCTATAGTTCGCTTCAGCACACAGTGTGCTGAAAGAGGAAACAATGGAAATGATAAAGGATGAACTAAGTGAAGAGATCATAAAAACCGTAAAAAAGCTTATCAATAATGATGCTTCCCAGGGGATAACCGTAAAGGATGTACTGAAAGAGATGGATATCACCAACCGGGTTTTTTATAACCGCTTTCATAATATGGATGAAGTGCTTGATATCCTATATCAGGAAGAGATTATAAAGGTAAGAAAAAGCATATTTACCCCTTTCAAACAGGGTGAGGATTTTAATGCTTATGTCCTGGATATTGCTACAAAGACTCTTATACTTTTAAATGACAGAGCTCCCCATATGAGCAGGTATATTTTTATTTCCGACTCTGAAAACTCTGCCAATTACAACTGGTGGATCAAGGCAATAAGTCAGATCATAAGGGATGGTAAAAAACATCATTATCTTAAAGAAGATTTAGAAGAGGCTGCTCTAAGTTACTCCATCTGGTGTTTTATCAGGGGCTTTAACCTGGATGCAGTTGCAAGAAATCTACAAAAGGAAGAAGCTATAGAGATCTTTAAATACGGTTTTAGTTTTTTCCTTAAGGGAATCATGAATTGATCAAAATCTTAAAATCCGATACTTTAAACTTTAGAAAATACCTTTATTAGCGGCAAAAGAAAGAGAAAAGGAGAAATTATGTCTATCAAAATCGTAACCGACTCAGCATCAGATATTTTACCTAACGAAGCCAAAGAAATGGGAATTTCCGTTATCCCTTTGACTCTTAACTGGGATGGGAATGATTACAAGGATGCCATTGATATGGATCATGAAGAATTTTTCAAAAAACTGGAAAGCTCAGAAAGCATACCGGTTACTTCCCAGGTCTCACCCATGACATTTATAGAAAGCTTTGGAGAGCTTTTAAAGGATAATGACAAGCTGATCATGATAGCCTTGTCCTCAAAACTATCCGGTACCTACCAAAGCGCCTGTATAGCTGCTGAAGAATATCCGGGAAAGGTATTTGTAATCGACAGCCTCAGTGCAACTGTTGGCCAGAGACTTCTTGTAATAAAAGCAATAAATTATCTTAAAGAGGGGCTTTCCATAGAAGAGACAGTTAATAATCTTAAGGAGGATCGTTACAGGATAAGGATCATCGCAAAGCTTGATACCTTAAAGTATCTTAAGAAGGGTGGAAGGATCTCCGCAACAGCAGCCTTTGCAGGTGAAATGCTTTCTATAAAGCCTGTTATCACCGTTACCGACGGAGCCATAGCTTTGGTAGGTAAGGCCAGAGGCTCTAAAAATGCAGACAACCTTTTGAGAAAAACCATTGCAGAAGTTGGCGGTGTTGATTTTTCAAATCCCTGTGCCTTGGTTTACAGTGGTCTATCTGACGATCAGCTTCAACAATATATCGAAGGATCCAGGGATATATGGCAGGATAAGATCGACAAATTTTCCATTTCCACAATAGGTGCTGTTATAGGAACTCATATCGGTCCCGGTGCAATAGGAGCCGCTTTTTTTGAAAATATACGTTAGTCTTGAAATATGGTGTATAATATATATTCGGAAGAAAAAATCTTACTATGAAAGTGAGAATCTAAATGACGACTAAAGCAAAACTTCCGATCCTGGCAGATCTTTTTCTAACCTTTTTCCGCATAGGACTTTTTACCTTTGGTGGGGGTTATGCCATGATATCCCTTATCAACAACAGTTGTGTAGAAAAAAAGAAATGGATCGACAGGGATGAAATGGTGAATTTAACTGTGATAGCGGAATCGACTCCCGGATCCATTGCAATAAACTTTGCCACATATGTTGGGTATAAGCAGGCAGGCTTTGCAGGAGCTCTTCTATCTACTATCGGAGTTGTGCTTCCTTCCTTTTTTATAATATTTGCCATATCCAGATTCTTAGATAACTTTCTTGAAATACCCTTTATCGCAAAGGCCTTTCATGGTATAAAGCTTGCTGTTGGCATACTGATCTTAGATGCCGGAATAAACATGATAAAGATCATGAAAAAAAGGGTCTTTACTGTAACAGTGATCATATGCAGTTTTTTAGCCATGCTTATAATAGATATATTCTCTCTTGATATATCAACCATTACCCTTTTATTGATAGCCGCTCTGTCCGGACTGATTTTTACAAGGTTCAGTGATAATTTCGGAAACAGTAAAAAAAGCGGACAAAAATAAGAGTGAGGTAATGATGATATGATATATCTTGAATTATTATGGGGTTTTATAAAAGTAGGAATGTTTTCCTTTGGCGGAGCCTATGCAGCCATCCCCCTTATCAGAGAAGTTGTTTTGTCCTACGGATGGTTAGATGATAATGCTTTATCTTATATGATAGCCATAAGTGAAAGTACTCCAGGACCTTTGATGATAAATGTGGCTACCTATGTGGGAAGTGTGGTGGCCGGATTACCCGGAGCAATAATATCCACTATAGCTGTGATAATACCTCCCTTTTTAGTTATACTCATAATAACTGTTCTTCTTAAGAACCTCCTGGAAAATAAATATGTCAAAGGAGCCCTGGAGGGATTAAAGCCCTGTATTTCAGCTATAATCCTTGAAACCGGCTTTATGATGATAATAAAAAGCTGTTTTGACATGTCCTCATCCTTTTCAGCCAATATTAAAGATATTGCGGTAATACTTCTGCTTTTCATAATATTTTACGGAACAAGGTTTGCCCTGAAAAAAAAGCTTTCACCCATAAGCTTTATCATAATCTCAGCCTTTTTGGGACTTTTGATCTTTTAAGTTACTTTACTTTGAAGAGACCTTTACTCTAAGGAAACAATGCTTAAATCGGCCTTTCACTTGTATAATATATAACCTTCGATATACATTCCCTTCAGCTTGTCATGATCGTTTATATTTCCGGAAAAATTCAACTGTCCTATTATCAGGACATTTCCGGAGGGAAGAATTATATCTTTAGATATCATTTCATCAAGTTTACTGTTACATAACTCCTCATTCTCCTGATATTCCAAATAGATCTCCCTCATTTCTCCGATCAGGGAAGATAGATC
>JAILBX010000122.1 GCA_024680675.1 Lachnospiraceae bacterium
TATATCCCGGAGCTTTTTTGCGTTTATCTTATAATATTAAAGAATCTGCCGATAAATGTAGTGAGGAATATTGTCTATAGGCCAGGGAAGGTCTTTGTTTTTATTATGAAGGAGCATCAATATGAACGTATCAAGCAGCAGCTCAAGTACGAGCTCATTGGGTAATACCTCCTTAAAAGGTTTTGGAGGACTTGCATCCGGCCTTGACCGTGATGCGTTGATCGAACAGCTTACATTAAATACAAAAAATAAGGTTACTAAGACAAAACAGAATATAACTAAACAGGAATGGCGCCAGACGGCCTATAACAGTATCACCAATCAGATGATAGATATGGAGGATAACTTCCTGAGTTATTCCGGAAAGACGAGTATCGTCAATAATGATCTTTATGCTAAGACTGTTTTTACGGCACAGGGCAACAGTTCATCTGCTTCGCTTCTTACAGCTTCCGGAGGATCCGGTCTTCTTGATTATGTATCCATAAAGGGTGTGAGTCAGCTGGCATCTTCTGCAAGTTTTACATCACAACAGTTGACTACGGGAGAAGGTAAAGTCACATCCTCATCAAAGCTCGGAGACCTTGAGGGATTCTCGGAGGGGGATATTTCCGCCATGACTATCAACGGAAAATCCTTCGAGGTTACTGCTGACTCTACTATCAATGACCTTGTCAGTGCAATCAACAAGAGTGATGCAGGTGTAAAGGCAACCTTTGTTGAGAGTACAGGACAGCTCATGTTCTTCGATAAGGAAACCGGAGAAGAGAGTAAAATAGAGCTTAATGATGCAGCAACAAGGCTGTTCGGAAGAGAAGGATCCAATTATACTGCCGGAAAAGATGCAGAGATGTATGTAAGCTACGGTGGTTCCGATCCTGTAAAGATCACAAGTCATACCAATACCTTTAATGTGGACGGACTTAATG
Source organism: Lachnospiraceae bacterium (assembly GCA_024680675.1). Classification (GTDB taxonomy): domain Bacteria; phylum Bacillota; class Clostridia; order Lachnospirales; family Lachnospiraceae; genus UBA2868. The sequence continues at coordinate 930 of JAILBX010000122.1, forward strand.
TCACAGCCAGCGGAACCTTCGGTGATATCTCCGTAGGAGAAGATGGTAAGGTATCCTATGATGCCAATGCAAGCGTAAGCTTTACGGCTTCAGCCAATGCTGATAAGGCTACAGAGCAGGTTAAAAATTTTATAGAAGCTTATAACAAGCTTGTTGATGAGGTTAATACTCATGTAACCACCAGACCTGCCAGCGGTTATGATCCTCTTACTCAGGAACAGGAAGATGAGATGACCGAAAAGGAAATCGAAAAGTGGAACGAAAAGGCTAAGCAGGGAATACTTTATAACGATAATGAGGTTCGTGACCTTGCCTTTGAATTCCATGGCATGATGAATGATATCATGAATTCCGGAATCAATTACAGTGATCTTGAGAGCATAGGTATTACCTTAAGCTCGGATCATGCAGATGGTGGACAGCTCACCTTTGATGAGGATAAATTCCGTAAGGCTATGGAAACGGATCCGGACAAGGTTGAAAGAATAATGTGCGGATCTGAGAATAGCACAGGATTCGGAGCCACCATCAATAAGGAGATGACGCCTTATGCAACAAGATATGCATCAAGAAACGGAAACTCCTACGGACGTCTCGTAGAGGTTGCGGGATCTGAAAAGCTTTCTGCAACAAAGAACAAGAACCAGATTTATGATAAGATCCAGAGTTACAAGGAAGAGCAGGAAAAGTGGGAGAACAAGCTTAAGATGGAAAATGACCGATACATCAAGCAGTTCTCAAATCTCGAAACACTTATAAACAGCATGAATTCACAGTCAAGTTATCTTTCCGGCTTATCTTATTGAAAATATTGCCGATATACTATATGTAGTAGAAAAAGTAGTTTTTGATACATATTTCAAAGAAGGTGTTGCTCATGGCTTACAGAAATTATAAAGAAGATACACTTTTCTCCATGTCTCCCGTGGAGCTGCTCATACTTTTGTATGATGAATGTATGAAGGATCTCCGTAAGGCACAGATTGCTCTTGAAGACGGAGATATGACGATATTTGAGGAGTATGTGGGTAAAGCCCTTAAGATCATAAGATATCTTATAAATACACTTGATATGTCTGTTCCCATAAGCAGAGATCTGAGAAGGCTTTATGATTATATAATCTTCGATCTTGCTAAGGTCAGAGCTGCGGGGAAACGTATGG
>JAILBX010000132.1 GCA_024680675.1 Lachnospiraceae bacterium
TCCCCGATAATGCCACCTTCTTAGGCTTTTGATCATATTTTCCAAAGGCGATCCGGCATTTTTTATCCTGACCATCTGAGGAAAGCTCTGCAAACTCAAGATAAGGATTATCACCGCTCAGTTCAAAATAGCCATCTCCTAGGGTAATATTGTCGGCAGAAAGCTTGATCTCCTTTCTGTTTATACCCCATGCATCGTATTGATATAATTTAAGGACAGGCTTTTTGCTGCCAATGGCATCCGTCACCTGAGCATAAATATTATCAGCTCTTGTTTCTCTTGCTGAGGCTGACTGTTGGCTATACTCAACTTTATCGATCAAAGGAATGTCCTGATCGATTGTGATCTTATTTAAATCTATAAAGTCCTTAATTGTAAAGCTGCCGCTATAATTGGAGTTCTTTCCTGCCTTTAGGATCAGATCCCCTGCGCCAACCTTCTTATTATTCTTAAAAGTCAGATCAAGACCCGCAGATCTTCCTGCATTATTATATATTGTATCAGTCCTAACTCTTGACATAGTTCCGGCCAAAGGCAGCGTGATTATAATAGCTTTTGAAGCGGCTTGAGTACCATTGACATTCACGTTTACTGATAGTGGATCAGCTGTAACACTTATCAGAGAATTCTCTACAGCCTTATTAAGGTTCAGGGGCTTTCTTACAAGCTTCATAGTAAGAACAGATCCGTTATAGATCCCTCGCCCATATACATCTAAAGTATAGCTTGCCGCATCACTGTTATTCACAAGAATATCAGCCCTTTCATCATAGGCAATATTTCCTGAGCTGCTATCTGTCCCCCCGTAAATTGGCGTGAGGGTGGTGGAGCTGCCATCATAATCCCAAACCGTGGAAGTTGCAGAATAGGTCTTATTATCGGATCCCTTAAAAACAAGCTCACTCTTTTGAAGCTTCTCTCCCTTTACTGTTACCAAAGCTGTCTTTGAAGCCATAAGCTGATAAGTATCCGATCCATCGGTAAGCTCAGTCCCGTCAAACAAAGCCGTTACCTTATAAGTTCCCGCGGTATCAAGCTCTTCATCCTTAACTATATCACCAAAGGGATCGATAACAATAAGAGCTGCCTCGTCACTGCTTTCCGGATTTATATTATACTCCATACTTTGCTGCTTTCCGTTAAGCATAAGGCTAAGCTCACCTATAAGATCCTTTACGGAAAGGCTTGTGTTAAAACGGTCAAGCTTTAGGTCCTTTTTACAGGTCATATTCACCTTGTCGCTTCCTGTATAGCTCGAGCTGTCGGCAAGGATTACCTTCATAAGATCTGCTTTGTCAGATTCCGGATCGTTTATATCATAATAAGCCCCCGTATAATTTCCTCTTCCCTCGGGAACAATATAGATAATATTCTTTTTCCCGGAAAGATAGACGGTATTGCTGTCTTTGGCATCTGTCAGCTCTTCTATAGCTCCTGTATCAGCATCATATCTGTAATACCTTAAGCAGCAATCAGCCAGGACAGATTTCTTTGAGACCAGATTCAGGCCGTAAGTGTTATAGCTGCCGTCAGAACACAACTCCCCGGCACGTATAGCAGAGGGCTTAAGCACTGCTTTTTCCCCGTCTTTAATATTATATACCGCTTCGATCCCCTCAAGGCTTAAGTTAAGCTCAGAAAGATCCCTTGGCTTTATTGTAAAATATCGCTTTTCATAGAGTCCCGAAAACTCTCCTTTACCCTTAACGATTATACAGGGCATCTTTTCCGGATCGGTCTCATCCACGGAAGCATTGATATTATTAAAGTATGAAAGAGTGTAGTCATAGCCCTCCGTGAGAGTATAATTTCCTCTCTTGACAGTTAAGGAAAGATCATAACTGCAGTCTTTTTTATTTGAAGTGTCCGTAGCAAGAACATGACTCTTTCCATCGTAGCTTACTGTTTTCGGAGTTATATCACTTACATAGACTCCGCTTGAAGAGGGATCACTTGCCGGATCATTTTCATAATCCACAAGCTCATAGCTAAATATCCGGCTTCCCGTATAGCCGCCGACACCCTGAATCTCAAAGCATTTTAATCCGGCGGAAGCTATATCTTCAGTTTTATAAGAGATCTTGTAGTCCTCACCATTTTTAAGGATTATTCCCGAAGTCTCTTTCGGATCGATCACCTCATATTCACTCTGATCAGCCTTATATAACAGTTCCAGCGTTGAAGCATCCCCGGTAAAATCGGGAGCTTCCCCTATCTCATATGAAGGCTCAAGTCCATTAAGGATAATATCGCTGTCTGCAATGTTTTTTTCTACGATCTTAAAGGAAATACTCTTCTCATTGTTGGAAGCTATTTCAGGATCATAGAAGACACAGCCATCTGATAATTTAACAGTAACTGTTCCTGTTCCTTTTTCTATATTATCTTTATAAGTAACCGTATAATCCCGGTTTTCTTTAAGGGTATAAGTATCTCCCAGGGTAACGGTGACTGAGGGTTTTATCTCACTTCCCTTGTAAAAAAATGTGTTTTTCTTAAGAGACACCAGCCCATCTTCTGAAAATGAAAGATCATCATATACTGTTACATTCAGACTTTCTCTGAGTTCCTGCTGTTTTCCATTTGCATCCTTATAAATAAAGCTTGCTGTAATATCTGCAGCTCCTGAATACTTAACACTTGCAATACCCTCCGTACTAATGGAGATAACAGAGGGATCCAAGCTTCTGAAGCTTAAGGTTCCAAGCCTTCGCAGATCATCCCCGGACACAGTAACGGGATCACCTGAAGGGTCAAAGTATGTATATTCCAGCATCTGACTGTAATCAAATGTATCTTTATTTGTCACACTTATCCGGGATACAGCATCTTCTGAAAATCTTAAACAACTGACAGGATCGGTATCATTTGTGTATACTTTGATAGCAAGCTCATAACCAGCTTCATCTTCAATGATACTGCCATCTGATCCAATATAATAAAGAGGAGTTTCACAACCATTGTAATTTAACTTAGTACCTCCATATATATCATCAATTGCAAAAGAATCCCCATCTTTCACACCGTCATTCGGAGCAGCCACTTGCAAAGCTCTTAGATAATCAGACGTATTATCCGAAAGTATCGTTTCTACTTTTACAAAGAAAGTATCTCCCTTGTTAACTGTTACCGGCTCATCAAAATAAACAGTGTTATATCCGGCATCCGCAAAGACCGCTTTTTGAGCGGCAACAAGATCCGTATCATCCAGAATTCCTTTTTTTACTATATCCTCCCCATCCTTATATATGCTTACCTTCCACGCGGAACCCTCAGACAGAGTAAGTATATTTACACCTGTGATCTCCTCGGCTTTTGCTTCAGCGTTTACAGTATACAGACTTCCATAACAGTTTCCTTCACTACAAAAAGTTGTCTGTTCAAATGGACCTTGTCCCAATATACTTTGATAAGTATTATCATGCCATTGCTTTTCTATTGGAAGAGAGGGATCCTTATCTGTTTTTACCGCTGTGTCAAATACCGCTGCGACTTTATATGACTTATCACAGTATGACATATAACAGTAACCATCAAAAGATTTCTGACTTCCCCAGCTGTTCTTTATGATAAAAGCGCCATCCCTCTCAGGCACATATCCCTGAGCATCCTTATTAAGAAAGCCATAGTTTTTTGTCTCTCCATCGACAATAACTTCCCTTACTTCAAATGAATCCCTGGGATAATAAGTAAAATTTTCTTTTTTTATCGAGTCATCCCATCCAACTATCTCAACAAAATGATTAAGATCGTCATCAAATGGATCATACAGATATTTATAGGAGCCGGTTAAGTAGATTTCTCCGGGAAAGCCGATTTTTTCGCCATCATTTTGTTGAAATGCAAAATTATCCGCTTTTACTCCTAAATATACTCCTCCATATTCCTTTACAAGTTTTTTTACATCTTTTATATCTTCTTCAGAGTCAATAAATTCAATGACTCTAAAGTTATTTACCTGATACTTCTGCTCATCTTCTGAATAATAGGTATTCAGATCCTCCGGCCTGCTTTCCCCGTTTTTTTCACCGTACATTAAATAGGTGTCTTTTATAGCATCGCTATAGCCTCCACGGTAAAAGTCCGATTCTTTGTCATTGATAAGATCCTTTGACATTTCCTTAAGTTTTTTCTCTGAAAAAAATACATCACAAGCAGCAAAAATGGTGTTTGCAAAACACAAATAATAATTATCCGCATTCACCTGATCATCTATATTTTTATTTTTATAATATTCATTAAGATGCCTATAATTTTCCGCATAATAAGGATCTGAATAATACATATCCTCAATACTTATATAATCATTTTTCCGAGAGTCAGTAAGATCATCACCATAGGGTTTATGAAGTTCCCTCCATGCGATATCCTTTGCGGAAATATCAGGGATCGATGCGCCTGTCTCTCCATAGGTTTGTGAACTTGAGATACCATTAGGGTGCTGTTTCCACATATTGGTCTCTATGGTTGCAGCTCCGGCAAAAGCCCAGCAATGCCTTGTATAAACCTGATCCTTTACGGGCGTCACATACTTGAGCTCGGAAAGATTTTCCAACCTGCCTTCTTCATTTATCTTTAATGCATTGTAGCTTTGCTCTAACTCTGAATCTTCCTCTGACTCAAGCTCTGACAACAATTCCTCCTCTCCCAAAGCTCTAAGATCATTGATAAGCGCTTCCCTGTTATCAGTAATATTCTCTACCGGGATACCACCCTTGACCCGGTCCATAGGCGATCCATCCAATGACAGATCTTCAAAAGCAGCTTCTTTTCCATCCTCAATATCCCCTGTATTAAAATCAGCCATAACTGTTGCAGGTTCAAGAAGCAAAGAAAAAGAGAGAATGAAAATCATAAATTTCTTAAAAAAACTTCTCTTCATTAATGAATCCTCCTAGTTTATAGTAATTATATTTTTTTGTTAAAAAGACTATGCAGCTTTTGTATCCTTGACTTCCTTTGGAATCATATGCTTATAAAAGCCACCATTATAAATTTTATCAGATATATAAATAACTATCAAATAAATGTGAAGGGGAATTTCGAAAAAATAAAAAGACCTAAAAGCAACGTATGATCGTTGATTTTAGATCCTTTTTCGCAGTCGGAGTGACAAGATTCGAACTTGCGGCCTCCACCTCCCTAAGATGGCGCTCTAGCCAAACTGAGCCACACCCCGTAACCTATATAAGTTTAAATTAAATCTTTAACATTGTCAAGCATTATGTTCAAATTATTTTCACTTCCCAAAGTACATACCGAAATAAGATATCCCTCTATATCTTCAAAATAACGGCCTCTATAGACTTCCTTAGCAGAATAATCAGCTGTATTATCGCCTTCCTTTACTGTTACCGAAAAAGAATCAAGTGGAATACTCAGCCCAAGACCTTCAGCCTTTATATAGGCCTCCTTCAGAGTCCAGATCCTGTAAAAGCGTTTTAGAGTGTCCTCTTTATCTCCCACAACATATTCATACTCCTGCCGGGTAAAAAAGCGCTTTGCAATACTGTCCATGCTTTTTTCTTTTCCTTCTCCCTCATAGCTTTCAATATCCACCCCCAGCCTTAAAAGCCTGTCTTTTTCCTCAAAGCCTCCTATGGCACAGACTCCGTAATCGCCCGAATGAGAAAAAGAAAAAAGAAGCTCCCTGTCATTTATTTTAATGTGGGGCTTTTGATATTCATCCTTTATCATTAGCTCGTCATATTTATTACTGCCGGCCGTCATTTCAGAGCTTCCTTTAAAATAGAGCTCTTTATCTTTTTTAAGTCCATAGTTTAACAGTGCCGCTGCCATCAGTCCCCGTTTCCTGTCCTCCTCGTGAACATATCTTTCAGTCTCAAGGACCCTTTTATGGGACACCAGCCTTTTTAATTCTTCAATTGAGTAGTCTTTTATATTTCCAAGATAAATTTTCATATTTATGTATTACCATTATTTACTTCTATTTATTTACTTTAAGACAAGCTTCTGTCAATGCTATCAAAAACAGGCACAAAGACCCTGCAGTCCCCATGCCTGTTTATACTTCAATATTAACCCTTTTTAGGCCTTAAGCCGTCCTTAGGCAATCTTTTCCTTAGCAAGATCTGCAAGTGTCTTAAATCCATCAGGATCGTTTACTGCCATCTCTGCAAGCATCTTACGGTTTATATCCACCTCTGCAAGCTTAAGTCCATACATAAACTTTGAATATGAAAGACCGTTGAGTCTTGCTGCTGCATTTATTCTTGCTATCCATAAACGCCTGAACTGACGCTTTCTCTCTTTTCTTCCTGCATATGAAGATGCCAATGCCCTCATAACGGACTGCTTAGCAATCCTGTACTGTTTTGAACGGGCTCCTCTATATCCTTTTGCTAACTTAAGCACTCTGTTATGCTTTTTCTTAGCGTTCATTCCGCCTTTTATTCTTGCCATTTCTATGTCCTCCTATGTTAATCAGCTAATTTTTTTCAGAACCTTTTCTGCTTATAAATAAGGGCAGATCTTCTTCATGTTAGCTACATTTGTCTCATCTGTCATAACAGCTTTTCTTAAGTTTCTCTTATTCTTAGTCGTCTTCTTTGTTAAGATATGACGTCTGTACGCTTTATTTCTCTTTAACTTTCCCGTTCCGGTAACCTTGAAACGTTTTGCCGCTGATCTGTTGGTCTTCATCTTTGCCATGGTTATTTCTCCTCCTAAACCTTTATATTATTGCAGAAGGTTCATCCTGCTCTTCTATCAAAGCAAAACTAAGCTTTTGCAATTTATCACTATCATCATCCACGCTTTTCGCTAAGGAACATGGTCATTGTACGTCCCTCAACCTTTGGAGCTTTTTCAACAACTGCTATATCGGAAAGGCTCTCCGCAAAATCTTCCAAAATATACTTACTGTTTTGCATATGAGCCATCTCACGTCCCCTAAAACGAAGAGTAACCTTAACTCTGTCTCCTTTGGAAAGGAACTTTCTAGCCGCACTGACCTTTGTATTAAGATCATTTGTATCAATATTTGGCGACATTCTGATTTCCTTTATCTCGATAGTCTTTTGCTTCTTTTTTGCTTCCTTCTCCTTACGAGTCTGTTCATATTTGAACTTTCCGTAATCAATGATCCTGCAGACCGGTGGCTGTGCATTGGGTGCTATCTTAACAAGGTCTACTCCCGCTTCTTCAGCCAATGCCAAGGCATCTCTTGATGACATTATCCCCAGCTGCTGTCCTTCTTCGCCAATTACTCGAACTTCCTTATCTCTGATTTGTTCGTTGATCATTAAATCGCTAATTGTTCCATACCTCCGTTTTGCAAAACCAAATTAACCATAATTACTCTTCTTTTTATTTTTTACAATAAAAAAGTGGATGAAAGCATCGATCATCCACATAGAAAATCTTCATTATCACATACATAAACAGTTAATTTACTGTTACTTATCAGATAACGGAGCTTCTTACTCCCGGTAGCATTGTGACCTAAAAGTTCACACCGGATCTTAAATTCTTATTTCAAGCTGTCTAAGACCCAGGATCTCAGCCTCGGGGTGAGAGTGAATGAAAAAATACTCTTCTTGCTGTCTCCAACATACTTAGAAAAGATATCATATCAAAATAAAGGTGTCAAGTGATTTTTTCCAAATATCAGATATCTATCTCCAACAAAATAGGAGTATGATCCTGTCTTGGCCCGGAATCGATCATCTCTGATTTTTTCACATTATCCTTTATTCTTTCGCTTACAAGAAAATAATCGATCCTCCATCCTGAGTTGTTGATCTTACTTGTCTTAATCCTCTGTCCCCACCAGGAATATACATCTTTTACATCTCCATGTATATATCTGAAGGTATCCACGAAGCCTCTGTTTAACAGATTGCTGAATCCTTCCCTCTCCTCATCCGTAAAACCGGCCGACATATGGTTACTTTCGGGATGAGCAAGGTCGATCTCCTTATGGGCCACATTAAAATCACCGCAGGCTATAACCGGCTTTTCCCCATCAAGCTTAACAAGATAATCTGCATACAGCCTGTCCCATATCTGCCTTTCCTTAAGTCTCTTTAGTCCGTCTCCGGAATTTGGCGTATACACATTTACCAGATAAAACTGATCGCATTCTGCAACAAGAAGCCTTCCCTCCCGGTCCATGGTGTCCGGAGCCCCTATACTTGGAAGTATTTTTTTTATATTTATTCCCTCCTTATAGAGGATCATGGTTCCTGCATATCCTTTTTTTGCGGGAGGTGTTGAGCTTACCCACTCCACAGCATGCTTTGGAAAATAATCCTTAAGCAGCTGAAGGTGCCTTTCTGTGGGGCCTGTAACGGATAGCTTGGTTTCCTGAATAGCAATAATATCTGCATCTTCAGCTTTTATGGTGTTAAGCACATCCCTTGACATAAGAGCCCTGGCAGAATCCGATGTCAGGGCTGCATTTATTGAATCTATATTCCAGGATATTAATTTATACATATCTGTCTCCTTAAAATCTGTTTATCCTCTATATTCTACAGCATTTTTTCTTCCGATGCCATAAAACAGCACAATTATCCGCCTGAATCCTATTATCAAGCTTTTATCCTGACAGCCCGTCTTACTTTTCCTTCAACATGATATCAAGATCCACATCACCTCTAATACCCTCTACCCTGCCCTCATTTGAATACTGCCAGTATTTAAAATGGTAGGGAGTCTGAGGCAGAGCTTCATAATCTGCGTACCATATTTCTATATCCGATAGTTTTGTAAGATCCAGTTCAAAGGCCTCCCATAGCATATTGCTGTAGATCATAGGCTCATAGCCGGCTTCTTTTATCCTGTCACAAAATACCCTTGCATTCTTTGTAAACTGCTCTCCGGATATATTATCCGTCCTTGCAATATCATCAAGTATACTTTCAGGATCATATACCACAGGAAGATCGATCTCAAGGTCCTTTAAAAGCATTAAAACAAAATCCGCTTCCTCAAGAGCCTCCTCCTCGTTTATGGCCTGAGCAAAAAAGTAGACGCCTGTCTTAAGTCCTGCCTCCCTTGCTCCATTAAGATTATTCAAATATTCTCTGTCTGCATTTAAACTGCCTTCTTTTCCATAGCCTCTGTAGCCTATCCTGACTATGGTAAAGTCATATCCCTGATCCTTTACCTTATTCCAGTCTATCTTGCCCTGATGATGGGACACATCTATCCCCTGAAGACAGTCATATTCATCACTGTCATAATATAATTTGTTTCCCTCGTGCCTGAATAATGAAT
>JAILBX010000153.1 GCA_024680675.1 Lachnospiraceae bacterium
TCAGATCAACAGAGCAGCAGATGATGCTGCAGGTTTGACCATCAGTGAAAAAATGAGAAGTCAGATCAGAGGACTTACTCAGGCTTCCACAAATGCTCAGGACGGTATCTCCTGCGTACAGACAGCAGAAGGTGCCCTCGGCGAAGTAGAAGATATGCTTCAGAGAATGAATGAGCTTGCTATCAAGTCAGCAAACGGAACAAACACAACCGACGACAGATTTGCTATCCAGAAGGAAGTTACAGCTCTTTGTACAGAGATCGATCGTGTATCTACATCCACGAACTTCAATACAAAGAACCTCTTGAACGGAAGCTTTGCATCTGATAAGAACGTAACCTTACAGGTTGGCGCTTATTCAGGAAGCTCAGTTGAAATCAAGATCGTTATCAAGAAGATGAACTGTTCATCCATAATGGGAACAAATACATCACACGCTTCTTGTATGAAACAGGTAACTGGTTCCACAGTAACCTTTGCAAGCGGCAAGACCATTTCAGGTCTTAAGTCAGGAGCTATGGTGCTTGATGTATCAAAGGCTTCTACAGCAAAGGCAGCTATAGCAGTTATAACAAAGGCTATCGCTTCAATATCAGCTCAGAGATCCGATCTTGGTGCTGTTCAGAACAGACTTGAGCATACGATCAAGAACCTTGACAACGTAGTAGAGAATACAACAGCTGCAGAGTCAACTATCCGTGATACCGATATGGCTAAGATGATGGTTGAGTTCACAAAGAACAATATCTTAGCTCAGGCAGGACAGTCGATGCTTGCACAGGCTAACCAGAGTAACCAGGGTGTTCTTTCACTGCTTGGCTAATAAGCTTAAATGCTACATATTTAAAACGGTTGGGGAAAGGCTGCGAAAGCAGCCTTTCTTCTTTTTTTGTAACAATGTGACATTTTTTAAAAAAAGGGGTTAAGTTATTAAAAAGCTGTCCGATATATATAACAGTTAGAAAAAAAAGGAAAACAAAGTAAAAATAAATGCTTTGGAACAAGGATGAAAATTAAAGGGATTTAGTTTAAACAGGGAGGTATATTATGGTAGTACAGCACAATATGACAGCAATGAACTCTAACAGAATGTTGGGAGTAACCACATCGGCACAGGCAAAGAACACAGAGAAGTTATCATCAGGTTATCAGATCAACAGAGCAGCGGATGATGCCGCAGGCTTGACTATCAGTGAAAAAATGAGAAGTCAGATCAGAGGACTTACCCAGGCTTCCACAAACGCTCAGGACGGTATCTCCTGTGTACAGACAGCAGAAGGTGCCCTCGGTGAAGTAGAAGATATGCTTCAGAGAATGAATGAGCTTGCCATCAAGTCAGCAAACGGAACAAATACAACTGATGACAGATTTGCCATTCAGAAGGAAGTTGCAGCTCTTTGTAGTGAGATCGATCGTGTATCCACATCCACAAACTTCAATACAAAGAACCTCTTAAACGGAAGCTTTGCTGCAGATAAGAATGTAACCTTACAGGTTGGAGCTTATTCGGGAAGCTCAGTTGAGATAAAGATCACTATCAAGAAGATGAACTGCTCATCCATAATGGGTACTAATTCAACTCACGGTTCTTGTATGGTATCAGTAAGCGGTTCAATAGCAACCTTTGCAAGCGGCAAGACGATATCAGGCCTTAAGTCAGGAGCTATGATACTTGATGTATCAAAGGCATCCACAGCAAAGGCAGCTATAGCAGTTATAACAAAGGCTATCGCATCAATATCATCTCAGAGATCTGATCTTGGTGCTGTCCAGAACAGACTTGAGCATACTATCAAAAACCTCGATAATATCGTAGAGAATACAACAGCTGCAGAATCAACAATCCGTGATACCGATATGGCCAAGATGATGGTTGAGTTCACAAAGAACAATATCTTAGCTCAGGCAGGACAGTCAATGCTTGCTCAGGCTAATCAGAGTACACAGGGCGTTATGTCCTTACTTGGATAATAAATCTCCCTATAAATATAGAAGTATCTTTAAATACTTCACCAAAGCATGGAAGGGCCTGCCTACAGCGGGCTCTTTCATTTTTTCTGAATATGATTTATACTGTTGTTATGTGACTGTTTAAGCGAATCTTAACATTAAAAAAGAGGGAAAAATGGATATAGATCCGGGCTTTTATGAAGGTCAGGTCATTGACGGCTTTTATGTTCCGTCTATTATGAAGAGGACCTGGGCCAATATTATTGATATATTATATGAAGTAGATAAAATATGCAGAAATCACAATATCAAGTGGTGGATGGACTGGGGGAGCATGCTGGGAGTTGTAAGGCATGGTTCCATAACTCCCTGGGATGATGATATAGATATTTCCATGTTAAGAGAGGATTATGATACTTTTTTAAAGTATGCCGAGGATGAGCTTCCACAGGGCTATTATGTGGCAAACTTTAACAATGACATAGACTTCAGGCAGTATAATTCCTATGTATCCAACAGCCTCTATATAAAGGACAGCGACAGCTTCAGGCTAACACACCATGGCTTTCCCTACGGATGCGGAATAGATATCATGGTCATAGACTATATATCTCCAAGTATAGATAAGCTTATAAAGGAGGTGGTGGATCCTGTTGATGATTTTGCGGATGCCATTTCCTGTGACAATACCTACTACGATATTCCCGAAAGCCAGGATTTTATAGATACTCTTGAAAGAAAGGCGAATTATCACTTTGATAAAGATAAGCCTATGGCTCAGCAGCTTAGGCAGTTCTGTGAATATTTTATTGTTAACATAGATAAAAGTGAGGCAAAAGAGGCAACGGCTATGAGCGCTCATATAAAAAGAGAGGGCTTTATGGCTATAAATCCCATAGAGTATTACGAAAAGACTATACTCATGCCCTTTCCTCTTATGGATGTTTATGTGCCCATGCACTATGATATTATGTTGAAGAGGATCTTTGGCAACTATATGAAGCCGGTAAGGGGCTCTGCCACCCATGATTACCCCCATTACAGAACAGATGAGGAAACTGTTTATGAAAAAATGGGTCGTTTGCTTATAGAGCCATATCGCTTTATCAAAACCGATATTATCTCAAAAAGTGAGCTCAAGGAGGAAAGTAAGGGGGAGAAGGATATAGTCTTTCTTATTACAAAGGCTTCCAATTGGGTATTTATGACTAAGGAATATGAAAAAGCAGTATCCGATCCCTTAAATAAGGTCTATGTTATCCCTATTCCTTATTATCATAAGAACAATCTTTCAAAATCCGACGGTAAGATAAGGTATGAGGGTCAGGAGCTTTCAAGGCTTGTGGAGATAACAGGCTTTGATAAATATGATTTTTACGGGAATAATCCGGATCTGGTTTATTTTGACACTCCATATGATGATTATGATACCTTTTTTACTGTTCATCCCATGTTTTATTCCGATAAAATAAGAAGCTTTTCAAAAAAAATGATCTATGTGTCCTGTATTTTAGTTGATGAATACGGACAGGATGATAAGTCGGCAAAAGCAATGATGAGCTATTGCATAAATACCCCCGGAGTTTCCAGAGCGGATAAGACCATAGTCCAGTCGGAAAACATGAGGTTAAGGTATATAGAATCCCTGACTGAATGGGCAGGCCCTGAAACAGGAAGGGTCTGGGAGGAAAGAATAGTATCGGGAGGGATCACAAGGGGGGAATATCCGGAGTATCCTTCTGTTACTGACGAGGAGCTTACAGAAGAATGGATATCTGCTTTGAGCGATAAGGAAGGTAAGAGAAGGAAGGTCATACTCTTTTATATAAGCATAAGCGGCCTTATAGAAAATTCCCATATTGCAATAAATAAATTAAAAAGCATATTTACTGTTTTTAAAGAAAATATTGATTCGGTGGTACTGTATTTCCATCCGGATCCCAATATTGATACTTATCTAAGGGATTATGACCCTGCACTCTTTGAGGGCTACAGAGAAATAAGGGATGACTTTATCAGGGAGGATTACGGTATCTATGATGATGGTTTGGATGATAACTTCATGGTGAGACTTTGTGACGGCTTCTACGGAGATAACGGAAGTGTTATGTTTCATTGCATGAGGGCAGGAAAGCCTGTTATGGTCATGAATTATGAAATATAAAATATAAAGAGGATGATTATGGAGATACCTGAGTTTTTTCTGGACAGTGAGGTGAGGGAAGGCTTTTATGTTCCGGCAAAGATGAAAAGATGCTGGGCGGCAATCCTTGATGTCCTTAACGAAATAGCGATAATCTGTAACAGACACAATCTGAGATGGTGGATGGACTGGGGGACCATGCTCGGGCTTGTTCGTCATGGAGGCTATATTCCCTGGGATGATGATAT
>JAILBX010000160.1 GCA_024680675.1 Lachnospiraceae bacterium
ATCTCGGTTACTGTTCCCACTGTGGATCTTGGGTTCTTATTAGTGGATTTCTGGTCTATGGATATTGCCGGTGGGAGACCTTCGATGCTCTCCACATCAGGCTTATCCATCTGCCCCAGAAACTGTCTGGCATAAGAGGAAAGAGATTCCATATATCTTCTCTGTCCCTCCGCATAGATAGTATCAAAGGCCAGGGATGATTTGCCTGAGCCGCTCAGCCCCGTAAACACTACCATTTCATTTCTCGGAATATCTATGGACACATCCTTAAGGTTATTGACCTTTGCCCCTCTTATCCTTATGAAGGGAGCTGCCTGGCCCTTTATTCCGGCTTCTTCTCTAGTTTTCATATCTGACCTCAAATCTGTTAAGAAGGAACTTTTCCCCCGTATTCCTGTTAAGGGCAATAAGATCTATATCCTCCTCAAACAGATATCTTCTCTGTATATTTATTGAAAAATTATTGTTAACGCTTAATTCTCCAAGAGGGTTTAATGCATAATAATTACATTCCACCAGCTCGGAGTCTCCGATCTTTGCATAGACATCATAGTCCCTTGCAAAGCCCTCAGTGTCCCTTATATATCCCTCTATCGACACTATGGAAGCTCCCCCCTCCACATTCAGCAGAAGAGTCTTATTATCCTCAGCCAGAGTAACTCCCTTTAACTCTGTCAGCTCATAAGAGGGAGCATCCCCCTCTGAATAGGCTTCCTTTTCTTTTTCCTTATCAAAGCCCGGCTCATAATAATAATCGTCAAAGCTTTCTATGGCTTCCATCATTTCTCCCGTTATGCTTCTTTCAGCAGTTTCAAAGATCACCATATCCGGAAAAAATAAGTTTACATAATATTGCAGATACCTGTAGTTCTGTCTGTGTACAAAATAAACATCCTTAAACCTGTTTTCATAGAACTTGTAATAACCCTTAAAGTAGCTGTCCGTGAAAACCAGAAGCTTCCTGTCATTCTGACATTCCGGATTATTAAAATGACTGTAGAAGGTTGGGGAATCAAATTTCAGATCCATAAGCAGAAGATCCGTAAAATTCTGTCCCTTTTCTTCCTTAAGGGTATATAAGGGAACCTGCTCATTTATGGGGAATCTGGATATATCAAGGGAGGTCTGTGTCTCCATTGTCCTTTCAAAGTCATCTTTTTTTAGCTCCTCCACATCATCAAAATATTCCTGAAGCTTTTTGTCTATGAGTTCATGTCCGATAAATGCACCATCTTCATTCCAGTGGGTAGCATCATAAAGCTTATTATAAACGACCTGAGTCTTTTTAGCCTCTGTCAGCTCCTCAAGAGGGATTATATACTCTATATCGGTTTTCTCCAGATCCTTTCTCAGATATTCTATGACTGAGGGATTATCCTCCTTGACATGGATCGTGTCCGGAAAATACTCCGAATAAACTGTCTTTTTATCGGGACATAAATAATAGATAAATTTAATGTCCTTTTTTTCAAGATAATCCTTTGTCTTTTCAAGGAAGCCCGTAAAGGAATCAAGCCAGACCTCATCGGTGTTAAGTCTCTGGTAAGCTCTTATATAATAGGGATCCTTAAAAAATATATGTCCCTCTTTTCCATACATAAAAAGAGGATGGACCATGACATGAAAAAGCTTGTCATTCAGGGATATATAGGATGAGATCATTTCCTCTCTAAAGCCTATCCTTCCATCCACATATTTTTCAATATCAGCTATGGTTGAAAGCCTTAAGTCTATTCCCGGCCACTCCACAAGAAGCTGGTTATCGATCTCTGATATCTGATTGCTCTTTCTGTTTATAAAGAGCGCCGGAAGTATCAAAACTGCCATAAATATCACTATAAAAACTATATTTGATATCTTATTCTTCATAAATCCTCCCAAGGATAATTTTCGATCTAGAATCTGAAATAAATAAAAGGATTATAACTGCTGTTTACAATAAACATGATCGACAAAACAAGCAAAGCGATAAGAAGGATCCTCTTTATTATTGTGGGAGCCTTACCGGCCTCTCCGCATGTAAAGGCCGCAAGATAAGCCGCTCCATGCCTTGGCAGTATCTGTGCCCAGGGGATGGCGGCAATGATGGCTATGATAAATATAAAGACCATTTTATTGTCCATATAATATCTTACGGAAAACTCTGTATAGCTTTTATCTCCAAAGCCAAACATGGCAGCAATATATTCAAGGGTTTTTTCTATATCCTCAAGCTTAAACAATACCCAGCCAAGGATAACTATCACCATGGTATAGAGCCATTTAAAAAAGCCGGGGAGTTTTATGCTTAGATCCTTTTTCTTAAGGACTCGCTCTATCAGTATGAATATTCCATGCCATATTCCCCATATAAGAAAGCCCCAGGCTGCTCCATGCCAGATACCTGTTGCCAAAAAAACAATAAAAAGGTTTACATATACATTCCCCCTTCTGTTTCCACCAAGGGGTATATAGAGATAATCCCTAAACCATGAGGACAGAGATATATGCCACCTCCTCCAGAATTCCGTAATAGATCTTGAAATATAGGGATAATTAAAGTTTTCCATAAAGTTAAAACCAAAGATCTTTCCAAGACCTATGGCCATATCGGAATATCCGGAAAAATCATAATAGATCTGAAGGGTATACAGTATGGCCCC
>JAILBX010000162.1 GCA_024680675.1 Lachnospiraceae bacterium
TTTCCTTTTTTTCTGACAGATCCTTTTGCCATTTATTTCTTCTCCTTTCTGGCTGGCAATCGGAACTGAAGGATATTCTATTTGCGTGTAGATATATCAAAACTCCGTCTGCCTGCCTAACCTATAGGAGGTAACTTAGTAGATTGTTAACGCGGTCTTTCGCACGCTCCGGATCTTTTGAATACAGTCTCAGTATATCACTTATGTCATTTAATGTGTTGATTGTATGTGTGATTTCTCTGAGGAATATCATATTGTTATATTCTTCTTCAGATTCGAATCCTACCATCGATGCGAGCTTTGAATTATCCTTAGAAGTTTCATTCACGGCATTTGTAAATGAATCATTAAATAATTCGTACTCTTTCAAAAAGAGAAGTAGTATCTTTTCTGAAAAATCATTTTCATCGGAGCTAACGTTTAAGGGATAGCTTCCCAAAATCTTTTTCATTGAATCTTCAATCTTGATAAATGTACCGTCTGTTTTTTCGGATGACAGTTCATCGGTTTCGCCTCTTAACCATTCAGGTGTGACATGAAGTGCGGCTGCGAGTCCCTCGATAACGAGTTTTTTTGAATTATCTATTGTTCCGCTTTCATATCTCTGGATAGTTGATTTGTTGACATCCATTCTCTCGGCCACATAATCCATCGTGAGTCCAAGTTCTTTTCTTCGGGATTTTGCTCTTTCCCCAATAGTCTTACGCAGTTTTTTATCTACCATTGTTAAGACCTCCTCTACCGGTGTATGCCATTATTTTGAAATGGCTGTTTTAAATTTTATGATTTCTTAAATGCTGATTTTGAAAATACATTTTTGAATCTGAAAAGATAATAACATAACATTTAATAAATTGCAATATGCAATTATAACAAAATGCAAAATGCTTGACAAAGAAAAAATCAAAACGTATAATAGCAACAAATCGCAGTTGCGGTATGCAACATAAAGAAAGGAGGCGAACAGTATGCAGGAAATCAAATATGCGATGTCGATAGAAGAAGCATCTGATTATACAGGGATAGGAAGAAATACAATCCGAAAACTTATCGAATGGGAAAAGCTTCCGGTACTCCGAATCGGAAGAAAGATTGTAATAAGAAGAGATGCACTTGAAAGATTTATCGCTATTAATGAAGGCCGTAATCTTCGGATCAGAAATGAAACGAAAGCAGTGACAAACTAAAAAGGAGTGACTAAACAGCCACTCCAATTGGTAACCAGACCGAAGTCCTGATATACCTACACGCAAGATAAGTTTATCACAGACTCCGGTGGTTATCAATTGAAACATAAAATCAAAAACACACAGGAGGAAATAAGTATGGCGTCAAAAAGAACTTTAGAAGAAAGAATAAATGAAAAAAATGAAATGATGGAAAAGGCACTTGAGAAGGCTAGACAATACGAAGCTCAGGTTAAGCAGCTTGAAAAACAGCAAAAGGAGGCTGACAGAAAAGCCAGAACCAAGAGACTTATTCAGATCGGTGCAATAGTGGAAAAAGAACTGGGAAGAGATTTCGTAGATGATGATTTCAGAAGACTCAGTTATTTCCTAAAGATGCAGGAAAGAAATGGAAAGTATTTCAGTAAGGCAATGGAGAAAGACTTACCGCCTGAAAAGGAGGCAGATGATAAATCAGAGGGAAGCCCGGATGAGTGATTCCTCTTCCCGACAAGGGCGCACTTATATATGGGCGGAGCCCATATCGTATAAGTTTCTCCCTGCGGTCGAACCGGTCAGACTCTAAAGAGTCTGCCGGGCGCGTTCCGTCGGCGGGCCTTATGCAGGCAGCACTCCTGCGCGGAGGGCGGTCTTGTGCAGACGGCACCAAAGGGGCTCTGCCCTTTTGGATAACCCGCAAGGGGCTTTGCCCCTTGACTCCCACCCGCAGTACATTACCAAAACTGAATCTGCACAGATCAAACTTACACTAAGTTTGCAGATTTGGTTTTGTATATATACTGCTATGCTCAATGGACGCTGTCCATGCCGCAGGTGGCTTCCTGCCAGGTTTCACCCGGAGGGAGTTAAGGTTTGCCACCTTAACAAACCGCCCGCCATTTAACAAATATTTATAAAAAAGAAGGTGATGTTAAATGTCTATATATCACTGTTCCATAAAAATCATTGGTCGTAACGGTGGTCGCTCTGCCGTTTCCGCTGCAGCTTATCGCTCAGGCGAAAAGCTTACAAGCGATGAAACTGGCATCATCCATGATTACACCCGAAAAGGCGGAGTGATCATGAATGAGATTATCCTTCCGGATAATGCGCCCGACCGTTTACTGGATCGCGAAGTTTTATGGAACGAAGTACAGCAAGTAGAAAAAGGAGCCGATGCACAGTTTGCAAGAGAGGTTGAAGTTGCTTTTCCAAATGAATTATCCAGGGAAGAACAGATTGAATGTATCAGAGAATTCATAAAAGAGAACTTCACTTCCAAAGGAATGATTGCAGACTGGGCACTTCATG
>JAILBX010000179.1 GCA_024680675.1 Lachnospiraceae bacterium
AGACTGTAATGTATCACATGACAGAAAAAGATCATTCTTGTTACCTTTGATGCACATAGAAAGATCATCAAAAGCCCCGTCACTGCGGCGCATTGAAAATGCTCAAAAGAAAGGGCCCTGAGGCAAAAATACAAGGCAATAACAAAAACCATGGCAAAGGCAGCCATTCCAAGCATCTGAGTAAGATAGGTGATCCCAAAGGCTTTTACAAAGGGGATCATTAATATGGCTCCGCTAAAGGGGATATTATAGGCATACCAGAAATCCGGGTTATATATGGAGCCTCCATCCAGCATTGCGGCCCCCCAAAGAAGGGTATCCGTAACATCAACATGATACTCTGTTCTCTCCTTAAAGAAGATATAAAATAGCACAAGTCCTACTCCCGCTATGAGTACCAGGCTGGTAAGTATATTTTTACATAACAGTTTTTTATCTCTCAAAACTCCATTTCTCCGTTATTTTATTAAATCTCTCCATATTTTCTTATCTTATTTGAGGTATAAGAAATCAAGGTCAAAGTAATGCTTCCTAACGTTATCGAAAAAATCATAGTTATCAAGGATACGACTACACCCGCTTTTATGTTATTATAAATCTCCTTGCCTGTAAGCAGGATATCCGTAAGAGGTTTGAACAAAACAAATAATGTTGTTACACCAATAAGAACCAGCATATAATAGGTAAAAAGCTTTCTAAAGCTTATCCTATCATCTCTTATCGCCAGTCTTTCAGCATACCTTCCTACCAGAAATCCAAATATCACCATATAGGTCATATTTTGAAGGCATTCAAGAGTAAGCCCGCCTGACGCAGTTATTATCAGTCCTCCTATAGGTATAACGATCCCTGCGATGGATCCGAAGCAGACTGATATGACCGACAGTATAAATATCACAAGGGAAATGGCTATAGGATCCTCTGCCAGATCTATAGGCTTATTTAAAAATATACGTATGCCTCCAAGCAGTATCAGTCCCACAACTATGGCAGACAGAACTGCGGCGTTTAGTTTATACTTCATTTTTCCCTCCTACAAAAGCACTGACTCTTTCAGTACCGTCGAATATATTATCCTTTCTTTGACCGGTTTTGACAACATCTTTTTTAAGGCTCTTGCATAATAATCAAGCTGAATTTCATACCTTTTTCTTAAAATCGTTGACTCTTTGACCCTATCGGTCTTGTAGTCAACCACAACTATTTTATCATCCTCGATAAAATATGCATCTATTATACCCTGAATAAGTTTTTCATCTAATTCTATCACAAAAGGCTGCTCCCTATGAAGCTTTCCTTCCATATCCGCCCTTCTCATTCTCTCTGCCAGATCACTGTTTACAAAATCATATATCTCCCTTACCCTTACAGAGGCTGCCATCTCAAGAGTTATAAGTCCCCTGTCAACTGAATCTTCTATAAAATCCCTGACATCCTTTTCTCCTCTCTTATGACCATAATCCCATATTTCAAATATTCTGTGCACTGCACTTCCATGGATATTGGCGGGAATTTCAATACTATCCTGCATAAACCTGGGAACAAGGGAAGCTCCTTCCTCCTCATTATTCAGATCCGGCTGCAAAAGCAGCTCCTCTATTCCCTCCTGCTCTTCCCTATCAAGGTGCTTTTCTTTAAGCTCTGTAACAGTATGTTTTTCATAGGAGGACTCTGAATCCTCTCTTTCATAAACATAATCAAGGTTACTCTTAAACAGCTTATAGTAAGGGAGCTCCTCTTTATCAAAAATATCCTCCGCTCTTCTCTTTTCCCCCTCCTTTGATCCTTCAAAGTCATTTAGGATACTTTTAAGTCTCCTTGCTGCCTCATCCCTTAATATCTCTTTTTTTACCCTCTCTCTTGTAATATCCTTTATGGAAGTATCATTAAAGCTGATACTTTTAATGTTTCCTTCCTGCCTTGCATACATAAAGAGGCTAAAATATGAATTTGCATCAGCCAGACTCCTTAATTTATCCAGTTCCTTTTGAGGATCGTCACAAAGGGCAGTCATAATGACCTTCTCCCTGGCTCTGGTCATGGCAACATAGAGGATCCTCATTTCTTCGGCTCTTAATTCCCTCTTCTTTTTTTCCTTTATGACTTCCTTGATCAGGGTCTTTTTCCTTATTCTCTTATCTGCCTTTATATTATCAAGACCTATTCCCATATCTGGATCTATAAGGATTTCCCCTGACAGATCCTTTTCATTATATCTTTTGTTTATATTTGGTATTATACACACAGGAAATTCAAGACCCTTCGACTTGTGTATAGTCATTATCCTTACATTATCATCCTTCTCATCCACAAGATTGGCCTCTCCGTAATCCACTTCGTATTTTTTCAGCTTATCTATATACCTTATAAACTGAAAGAGACCCTTATAGCTGGTCTTTGCATAATCCTCCGCTTTCTTTAGCAGCATATCCAGATTGGCGCATTTTCTTTCTCCGTTAACTAAGGATGAGCAATGTCTGTAATAGCCCTTATCCAGTATTTCTCTGATCAGGTCATAGACGGGAGAATAGCCCACCTTATCTCTTATAGCCTGTAGCCGGCTTAAAAAAGCATTTGTTTTAATAACGGCAGAATCAAATATTTTTTTTATTTTAATTCCGTCCTCTTCAGTGATTTTTGAGATAAAATCATCCAAATCTGCGTTATTTATTTCAGTCTTTCCTGTATCATTTTTTATGAATAACGTGTTATTTAATATAGCCTTGAGGCTATCATACATATTTTCTTCCCTCTTAAGGTTTCTGAGCAGGGCTATTTCATCCTCATTTAAACCGCAAAAGTAACTGCTTAATACAGCAGTAAAAGGAATATCCTGATAGGGATTATCTATAATTTTAAGATAATCAAGGATAAGAGCCACCTCTCTGGCCTCAAAATATCCTTCATCATTCACAACATGAACCGGTATCATATTATCTTCCAATACCTTTTTATAAGAAAGAATACCTGTACTGCTTCTCAAGAGGATCACTATATCTCTGTAATTCAGTCCTCTTTCGCCCTTTATATCCGGATCATAAACCTTAAGCTTTTCCTTAAGCTTTTTTATTTTATCAGCCATCACCATAGCTTCAAGCTCTTTATTATCAACTCCCTCTTCCTTCCTTATCATCAAAAGCTCGGATATATTTTCATTAGCT
>JAILBX010000216.1 GCA_024680675.1 Lachnospiraceae bacterium
TAGTTCTGGAAAACCATTGCTATATCTCTGTCCTTAGGCTCAACGTCATTAACGACTCTGTCACCTATCTTAAGTTCTCCCGATGAAATATCTTCAAGACCTGCTATCATACGAAGTGTTGTGGATTTTCCACATCCTGAAGGTCCAACGAAGATTATAAATTCCTGATCTGATATCTCAAGGTTAAAATTCTTAACTGCTTCGAATCCGTTAGGATAAACCTTGCACACATTTTTTAATGACAAACTAGACATTTATGATTCCTCCTAAAAAAATTTTTTCCGTACCATCTGAAAAAAATTATAACAAACTCATAATATTTTTAAAATAATACTATTTCACAAATATTTTTTTAAAAGCTATGCACTTTGCCCAAGCTATGGCTTAGACTTATTCATCATTACCCGGCTTCCTGTAATAGGTCAGCTGGTTTCTTCCGTTATTCTTTGATTTATAAAGAGCTTCGTCTGCCCTTTTATAAAGAGTTTCAAAGTCATCCCCGTCTCTTGGGAACACAACGGCACCTATACTTGCGGTGGGAGAATACTTTGTATAGGTTCCCACCTGGAAGTCCTTAAAAAGAAGTTCAAGCTTAGAGGATTCCCTGAGCATTATCTCAGGTTCACTTATATCCTTCAAAAGCACCAGGAATTCATCCCCTCCCAGACGTCCCACTATATCCGTGGCTCGAAACTGGGCCTTGAGGCCCTGACCCACGCTTCTTATGACCTCATCTCCAAAGGCATGACCCATGGTATCATTTATCTTTTTAAAATTATCGATATCCAAAAGGAACATTATGCCGCTGTTGTTCTCTTCGCTAAGATACTCTCTTATCCTTGTTTCAGTGGTTATCTTATTGTAAATTCCCGTAAGAAGATCTGTCTCAGCCTTGCTTTCAAGTGTTTTACTGCTTTTCTTCATTCTGATAAGTCCCGTTAAATAGACAGTGATCAGAACACTTATAAATACGAGCATAAAGAAGGTCAAAAGCTTCACATAGGCCCTTGTATCCTTAAGCTCATTCTGCATAAGGGCATCCATATGCTTTTCACTTATAAGTATCAGAAAAAGACAGTCATTATCCTCAATGGGAACATAGGTAACATAGTTTCTAAGGCCTCTTATCTTTACCTCAAATCCGCCCTCATTATTTAAAACCATATTATCCCGGATCTTCTGTTCATCCGTATTTATAAATTCAACTTCGTTTTTATCAAAGGATTCAATGAGCCCCTCTCCGTCCTTAAGTCTCTCTGTTTTATAACCGGCGCTGTCAAGTATCATACCTTCATTGCTTATGAGAAGGTATGCTATTGAGCTTGAGTAGGAGGAGCCCTCCACAACCTCTGTGATGGGAACTATGCTTTCATTTGAAAAAACAAGGACTATATAACCCGACTCCGAAGCCTTCGCAGGCTGAACGATATAATGTATCAGCTTTTCCCCGACCTTACTTGTTTTTATCTTATCAATATTATCCTCAGAGAGATTAACAAAGGGCAGCACCTCCTTTATATCATCATAGCTTTTCCCTTCGGAATCCGTTACATTTCCCTCCTTATTGACATAGTAAGCCCTGTCAATGGAAAGCTGTTCCGCAGCCATCTTAAGAAGAGAGACAGCTGCCCCTTTCCCCTCTTTATTGCTTTCAAAATGACTGCTGTAGGAAGCCATTATCTTGCTTATATTTCGCATCGTATCAAAGCTTATGGCATACTGCTGCGCAGCCTGATGGGCAACCTCAGTATACTTGCCTATAACAGTGGCCTTTGCCTTTATCTGCATCTTATGGTAATAATTTGAGGTTAAGATGATCAAAGCCAGGCTTATCACCACAACAGGCATAAAAAGTTTAATCTTGGATTCGGTTTCCTTCTTCATTTGAAACATTCTCTTTTAACTCCCCTTGTTCCTCATTGCCGACATGCCAATCCATATCACTTGTAATAACCGATTCTTCCTCAGGTATGTATTTATCAAAGTTTTTCACAAATAATTTGGAAGTAACATAGGCAATAACTGAAAACACAAGCATCACGTAAAATATACCAAGTTCCGGATAAAAAATCAAAGCTGCAAAGCTGACACCCCAAAGGAAAATAGAAAGTATTGTTGTGGGGAAGTGTCTTATGCTCATAAAGAAAGAATTTTTATATGTATTTTTTATGGTGTTATCAAATTTGGCAAGGACCGGGAAGGAAAATACAAAGATAAAAAGCAATATGATCCCTACTGCAATCACTGCCACCTTAAAGACCGTTGCAAAGCTTCCTCCGGGTACGGCAAAGCCCTCAAGTCTTCCATCCAGTATCAACAGATCTATGATTATCAGTCCGAATACGATAATATCGATTATCCACATTACCGTAGCCTGAATAAAGTTCTCCTTAAAGGATTTAAAGAAGCTTTTTATGATATATGACTCCTCATTCCTTACCATCTTTAAGGATACATAATACATAGCCGTGGTTGAAGCTCCTATTGTTAT
>JAILBX010000230.1 GCA_024680675.1 Lachnospiraceae bacterium
GCTTACCACCCTTGTGGTGCCGGGACTTACGGATTCTAAAGAGGATATGGAAAGGGAGGCAGAATGGATAGCAGCTATAGATCCTTCTATCCCTCTTCATATAACAAGGTATTTTCCAAGATACAGGATGACAGACAGGCCCCCTACTGATATAAGAGTTATGAAGGAGCTAAAGGCTATAGCTTCAAGGCAGCTGACCAGGGTATCCCTTGGAAATGTCTAGCAGATATCTTATTTAACTTTTTATTGACCGGGTAGAGGAAAGATTATGAAAAAAGTATTGATCATGGGTGCAAATCCGGAAACAGTCAGTTTAATTCTTAAAGCAAAGGAAATGGGCTTATATACCATCGTTACAGACTATGATCCCAATGCCTATGCAAAGCAGTATGCCGACAAAGCGGAAAATATCAATGCCGTTGATGTGGAGGCTTTAGTGGAGCTTGGCAGAAGAGAGCAGGTTGACGGTGTTTTGGTCGGAGTGGCAGAATCTTTGCTGCCGGCCTATTGTGAAGTGTGTAAGAGATTAAACCTTCCCTGCTATTCTACCGCAGATAAGTTTAAGTTTATGGTACGTAAGGATTATTTCAAAGAAAAATGCAGAGAATACGGCGTGCCTACAATAAATGAATATGACATAAAGGATATTGATGATAATAGCTTTCCTCTTATAGTGAAGCCGGTTGACAGCTGCAGCTCTAAGGGGATACGTATCTGTCATAATAAAGAGGAGTTAGAGAGAGGGATCGATTATGCCCTGAAGTTTTCAAGATCAGGTAATTATCTCATGGAAGAATATATGCAGGGGGAAGAAGTGATCTCTTATTATGTTATGCAGGATGGAAATCCTGTTTTTGCGGGTATGTGTGACAGATTTACCTATAAGGAAAAGGATGATCTTGTACAACTGCCAACCTCCTATATTTTTCCTTCACGTTTTATTGACTCCTATCTGCAGCATACGGATGAGGCTGTGAAAAGAATGATAAAGGGGCTGGGGCTTGATAATGGTTCTATTTTTTTCCAATGCTTTGTAGACAGTAAGGGTATAGTCAGGATTTATGAGCCGGGCTATCGTCTTAACGGAGCACAGGAGCATTTGATCATCTCAAGGGTTTCCGGAATTGATGCAAAGGAGCTCTATATTAATTACGCCTTAAAGGGCAGGGTGTCAGAGCTTGACTTATCTTCCCTGGCTAATCCAAAGCCAAGGCAGATATCCTGTAAGCTGTCCCCCCTTGTCAGAACAGGAAGGATAGAAAAGCTTGAAGGATTAGAAGAGATTTCCGGGCTGCCTCAAGTGGTATCGGTAAATCCAAGCTACAGAGAAGGCGATACTGTTACAGGAGAAGGTACCCTTAAGCAGATAATTTCCCGCTTTTTTATTGTTTCGGAAAATAAAGAAGAGCTTATAGAGACAATAAAAAGCATATACAGACTTTTAAGGGTTGAGGATGAGGCCGGTGAGAATATGCTCATTGGCTTATTTGATCCGGATATCATAGATAAGTTATATTGATTCGGAGGACTTTGGTCAGATGAAGATAGCACTTATAGGACTTGGAGCTATCGGAGTTCCTATTGCACATAAGCTGAATAAAAAATATAAGGACGATTTTTTCCTGATAGCTGATAATGAGAGAAAAAAGAAGCTTAAGGATGAGAGCATAAAAATAAATGATGAGCCCTTTAAGCCCCTGATACTTTCCGAAAGTGACTTTCAGACAGCAGGCAGCGCTGATATTTTGATAGTTTGCGTTAAAAACTACAGCCTGAGCAGTATTTTCAGAAATATCAACCCCTTTATAGATGATAAGACCATAATACTGCCTCTTCAGAATGGCATATATGCCTATGATTTTTTCACTAAGCGTTATCCTTTAAATCTTGTACTTCGAGGATATGTCCAGGGTCCCAATACCGAAAGGGTTGAATATGGCTATAAATATGAGAATCCCGGGGATCTTCATATAGGAAGCGATAAAGCCATGGAGCCTGCAAAAAAGGTGGCGGATATTCTTAAGTCAGCTTCAATTCCCGTATTTTATGAGGATGATATTGTAAAAATGGTTTGGAAAAAGTGGATGCTGAATATAGCGGGCAATAGTGTTACTGCACTTACAGGGGCTGATTATTCCCTCTTTAAGCTTTATTCCGACCTGCAAAATGTATGCCGACAGGCAATGAAGGAATTTATGAATATTGCGATTGCCGAAGGCATTAAGTTAAATGAAGGAGACATTGAGGATATAATCAAATACTATGTATCTTATGTAGGAAGTAAGAAAACCTCAATGCTTATGGATGTTTTCAATGAGAGTAAAACTGAAAACGACTATCTGGCAGGAGCTGCATTGCAGCTGGCAAAAAAACACAATATAAATGCTCCCATAATCAGTACCCTATATTACCTCATGGAGGTAAAGGAAGAAGTCTACATGGAGAAAAACGGCTGCCGCGCCACAGATCTCTATACAGAGGGAGTAGAGTATAGTGATGCTTTACGTGTACAGATGAATGATCTGGACAGGAAAATGAAGGATAAGGAATATGCGTCAGTAATATCCCGGGGCTTAATGCCTAAGGAGCTTAAGAGAATATTACAGTACGCGGTGGATAATTCTTCCTATTATTCGTCTTATTCAGGCTTTAAGTCCCTTCAGGATTTTCCCGTAATGGACAAGGAGAGATTGAAGAGGGAATATGATAAGGTTCTGGTACATAAGTATGATCAAATGAAGACCCATATTATGTACACAAGCGGTTCCAAGGGCACTCCCTTTGCCGTGATACAGGATCTGGCAAAGAGAGAAAGAAATATAGCTGATCTGAAATATTTTGGAAATATAGCAGGCTACATTGATCATGACCCCATGTGTTATTTAAGGGCCAGACCCGTCGTAACGGAAAAGCAACAGGAAAAAGACAATATCTGGCAGTTGGATATAAGCAGCTTAAGCAAGCAGAATCTCAGCAATTATTTCCATCTCATAGTTGAAAAAAAATGCAGGGCTTTAGTCGGCAATGCCTCAACCCTAAGGATCGCAGTAGAGTACTGGGGGAGTCATTTTGAAAATGAAAGCTCTGTCAAAACCATAATATCTACCTCAGAGGCCCTGTCGGAGCATACCCGCCAGGCCTTAAAAGATTTTTTCGGCGGGGAGGTAAGAATATATTCCCGTTATTCAAATTCCGAGCAGGGAATATTGGGACAGGAGGCAAATAAGCCCGGGGAGTTTGTACTTAACTGGGCGTCATATTATTTTGAAATATTGAAAGCGGATTCAGATGAAAGGGTAAAGCCCGGGGAGACAGGACGTATTGTGGTGACTGATATGTACAATAAGGCATTTCCCATGATAAGATACGATACCGGAGATCTGGGTATGCTCTTAAAGGATGAAGAGGGCTTCCCAAGACTTGCTCATTTATCGGGAAGAAAAGAAATGGATCTTATCTATGATGTAAAGGGCGAGCCGGTTTCTCCCTTCTTGATATCAAGAACCCTGAGACGCTCAAAAGGCGTAAAGCAGTGGAAATTTCTGCAGAAGGGAAGGTCAACCTATATTCTTAATATTAGCTGTGAAGACAGCAGCTGTCCAAGGCTTGAAAACGAGATAAGGGAACTGAAAAAAACCCTGGGAGAGGAAGCCTGTATAGAGCTTAAGTATAATAGCTAAGAGAAGCGGATTTCTTAAAAGTGCTATGGACAAAGGCCGCTTTTAGAGTATCTGCGAGCTTTATAGTACAGATAAAAAATAAGGAGCATAAAATGGAAGAAATAATAAGAAGAGTAAAGGCTTTGGCAAGGGAGTGCGGAGAGATCCTTAAAAATGCCGACAGAAAGGAATTTGATATTGATGTTAAGGAGGGACAC
>JAILBX010000024.1 GCA_024680675.1 Lachnospiraceae bacterium
TCCAAGACGCAAGTCAAAGACCCCTTGAAGACGACGAGGTAGATAGGGCTGAGGTGTAAGTACAGTGATGTATTTAGCTGACAGTTACTAATCGGTCGAAAGCTTTTCCAAAAGAGGTTAAATGGAGAGATGTTGAGAGAAATATTTTAGTATTCGGTTTTGAGGGTATAAAAAATGGATTTTTGCACACAAAAGGTAATCAAAAGCAAAGGCTTTTCAAAGGGCCTTTCAATCTCTTCGAGATTGACGGCTGATTACATTTTGCTTTGCAAAATGCAATCTAACTTATAAGGCCCAGTGGCTCAGTTGGTTAGAGCGCCGCCCTGTCACGGCGGAGGTCACGGGTTCGAGTCCCGTCTGGGTCGTCGGATTTTAGAAATAGTGAAATCTTAAAAAACATGGGATCTTAGCTCAGCTGGGAGAGCATCTGCCTTACAAGCAGAGGGTCATAGGTTCGAGCCCTATAGGTCCCATAAATTGCCGATGTGGCTCAATTGGCAGAGCAGCTGATTTGTAATCAGCAGGTTATCGGTTCGAGTCCGATCATCGGCTTATATGGATGGGTTCCCGAGTGGCCAAAGGGGACAGACTGTAAATCTGCTGCAAATTGCTTCGGTGGTTCGAATCCACCCCCATCCATTTATAATATCGCGGGGTGGAGCAGTCTGGAAGCTCGTCGGGCTCATAACCCGAAGGTCGATGGTTCAAATCCATCCCCCGCTACTCAGTATTCATATTTTGACCGCAGCTTAAGGCTGTGGTATTTTTTTATATTTATTTAACTTATTATCCCCTTTTGTATTCTCTTCTTTTTTTGTATAATAGTATTTGTTGTTTTTGACTATACTGATTTTTTATTTTTGAAATATATGTTGGGGAACAGTGGAAATATAATTAATTATGATTGGTAATGTTTATGATCGAAGATAATCAGTTTTCTGAAGATGTATTATATTCTGATCCTAATGATTTTATTAATGATGATAATATAGAAAGAAAAAAAAGAGCTGCCCGACGTAGTATCAGAAAGAAGAAAAAACGTAAAAAGCAGCTTATTAAGCTATATACAAGGATCGGAGTTTTCTTTTTTGTTTCAATATTTCTTATATTTGGAATTAGTCTTATAGTAAGGAAGATTCTTACTCTTAACGGGGTTGAAATACCGGAATATTCGGTTTTTGGGGTTATAGCCCAGTCAGAGAAAGAGGACACTATTACGCTTGAAGAAAGCAGTGAGCCTAAGGAGCCTGAGGAGAAAAAGGTTTATTATGCCGAGCTTACGGACTCAACAAAAGGCCTTGGCGGTGATGTTATAGGTGCCTATGGAATTTTGGTGGATGTGGAAAACAATACCATTTTAGGTCAGAGAGACTGTATGGCAACCATGTATCCTGCATCCATGACAAAGGTTCTTACCCTCCTTGTGGCCTGTGAACATATTAATGATCTTGATGATAAATATAAGCTTAAGCTTGAAACCTTAAACTATGCCTATAACAATGACTGCTCCTGCGCCGGCTTTGCTGAGGATGAAACTGTTACCGTAAGAGATCTTTTATACGGAACCATATTACCATCAGGAGGTGATGCGGCAGTTGGTCTTGCCTGCTACGTGGCGGGAAGCCATGAAGCCTTTGTAGAGCTTATGAACCAAAAGCTTGTGGAGCTTGGTCTTGGAGACAGCTCCCATTTCACCAACTGTGTAGGACTTTTTGCAGAGGATCATTATACCACTACCTATGGAATGGCAATGATAATGGAAGCGGCTATGGATAATGAGATCTGCAGAGAGGTATTATCAGCCAGAAAATACACTACTTCTTCCACAGAGCAGCATCCAAACGGTATAGAGCTGTCAAACTGGTTTTTAAGAAGGATAGAAGATAAGGAATGTGGAGTGACCATATTAGGCGGAAAGACCGGCTTTGTAAACCAGTCCGGAAACTGTGCCGTAAGCTATGCGGAAACTCCCGACGGAAAGGGTTATGTCTGTGTCATCGGACAATCTCAGGGCTCCTGGCGCTGTATATATGATCACGTAGCAGTTTACAGCAGCTTCTTTTCCAATAACTACCAGCCGCCTACAGAGCAGGAGCTTGAGGAAGAGATGGAAGAGGATAAGCTGGAAGAGCAGAACGAAGCAGCCTGAAAATAAAGAGTATAAAGAAAGGTTTCTTTCATTTTTGTGGATATTGATATCAGGTATGAGGACAAAGATATAATAGTTTGCAATAAACCCTCCGGAATGCCTTCTGAAACCGCAGATATTGCAAAGGATGATATGATAAGCCTGGTCAGAAGATATTTAAGGGAAAAGGACTGCAGTGATCTTGACCTTGGTCTTGTGCACAGGCTTGATCAGCCTGTCAGCGGTCTTATGGTATTTGCCAAAGACAAAAAGGCCTTAAAGGCCTTAAATTACAGTCTCACAAAAGGTGAGATAAAAAAGAAGTACAGGGCAAAAGCAGAGGGGATCATTGAAGGCAGACTTTTAGAGGATACTGAGCTTGTAAACTATCTGCTTAAGGATAAAAAAAATAACTTAGCCCTTGTATATGATAAGGAAATGGAAAAGAGCAAAAGATCTGTTTTGATCTATAGGATATTAAAACAGGACAGAGCTCTTAATACAAGTCTTTTGGATATAGATCTTATTACAGGAAGATTTCATCAGATAAGGGCCCAGCTTTCCCACATGGGTCATCCTCTTTTAGGAGATGTAAAATATGGCTATAGGGGAGATACTAAAGGAAAGGGAATAGCCCTTTCTGCCTACAGCTTAAGCCTTAAACTGCCATCCTCGGGAAAAGCTGTGACAGTTTCCCTGTCTGATGATGAAATACTAAATTAAAGGAGAAATTACTATGGCTGACAAGAAGCTAGTTGAGGCTATAACCTCAATGGAGGAGGATTTTGCTAAATGGTATACCGATGTGGTTAAAAAGGCTGATCTTATGGGCTACACATCAGTAAAAGGCTGCATGGTATTCAAACCGGCGGGTTATGCCATATGGGAACTTATACAGTCTCAGATGGACAGCATGTTCAAGGAAACAGGAGTTGAAAACGTCTATCTTCCCATGTTTATTCCGGAAAGTTTACTGGAAAAGGAAAAGGATCATGTGGAGGGCTTTGCCCCTGAAGTGGCCTGGGTAACTCAGGGAGGACTCCAGCCCTTACAGGAAAGAATGTGTGTAAGACCTACCTCCGAGACCCTTTTCTGTGACTTTTATAAAGATGATATACAATCCTACAGAGATCTTCCTAAGGTTTATAATCAGTGGTGTTCAGTTGTACGTTGGGAGAAGGAAACAAGACCCTTTTTAAGAAGCCGTGAATTCTTATGGCAGGAAGGTCATACTGCCCATGCAACAGCGGAAGATGCAGAAAAACGTACGATCCAGATGCTGAATCTCTATGCGGATTTTTGCGAGCAGGTACTGGCAATACCCGTTATAAAGGGAAGAAAGACTGACAAGGAAAAATTTGCCGGAGCTGAGGCAACCTATACGATAGAAGCCCTTATGCATGACGGAAAGGCCTTACAGAGTGGAACCAGTCACAATTTTGGGGATGGTTTTGCCAGGGCTTTTGGTATACAATATACTGATAAGGACAATACATTAAAATATGTTCATCAGACCTCCTGGGGCACCACTACCCGTCTTATAGGAGCTGTCATCATGGTTCATGGAGACAATTCAGGTCTTGTGCTTCCTCCCAGGGTTGCGCCCACTCAGGTTATGATAGTTCCCATTCAGCAGAAAAAGGAAGGGGTTCTGCCAAAGGCTTATGAATTAAGGGACAGATTAAGTAAGGTTCAGGGCACTGTTGGCAGCTTAAGGGTAAAGGTTGATGATAGTGAAAAGACTCCGGGCTGGAAGTTCTCCGAGTGCGAGATGAGAGGAATTCCCATAAGAGTTGAAATAGGACCAAAGGATATAGAAAAGGATTCCTGTGTACTTGTAAGAAGAGATAACGGTGAAAAGATAACCGTTTCATTGGGGGATATTGAAAAAGAGGTAGCTTCTCTTCTTGAAAGGATCCAGAAGGAAATGCTCGAAAGAGCAAGGAGTCACAGAGATGCCCATACCTATATAGCTAAGAATATGGAGGAGTTTGAAAAGCTCTTTACCGAAAAGTCAGGCTTTGTCAAGGCTATGTGGTGTGGAGATCAGGAATGTGAGGACAAGATAAAGGAAAAATTATCCGTCACAAGCAGGTGTATGCCCTTTGAACAGGAAAAGATATCCGACACCTGTGTATGTTGCAAAAAGCCTGCAAAGGCATTGGTATATTGGGGTAGAGCTTATTAAAAATTAAATAATAAAGGAGAGGTATTTGCTATGAAGATTTTAATCATCAATTGTGGAAGCTCATCACTGAAGTTTCAGCTGATCGATTCAGAATCAGAGAAGGTTCTGGCGAAGGGTCTGTGCGAAAGGATAGGCATTGACGGGGGAATGCTTAACTATCAGCCCGAAGGAAAGGATAAGATAGTAAAGAATGTTGAAATGGCTGATCACACAGTGGCTGTGCAGCTGGTTATAGATAGCCTTGTTGATGAAAAAGACGGTGTTATAAAGGGCCTTGATGAAATAGGGGCTGTAGGACACAGGATAGTTCACGGAGGAGAAAAGTTCGCAGAGGCAACTATTATAAATGACGAGGTCATAAAGGCCATTGAAGAGTGTAATGATCTTGCACCTCTTCACAATCCCGCAAACCTTATAGGAATACGTTCATGTCAGAAGATCATGCCAAAGGTTCCCATGGTTGCCGTATTTGATACCGCATTCCATCAGACCATGCCAAAGAAGGCTTATCTCTATGGTATTCCCTATGAGTACTATAAGAAATACAAGATCAGAAGATACGGCTTCCATGGCACAAGTCACAGCTATGTATCAAAGAGGACAGCAGAGATCCTTGGAAAAGATTACAACAATATGAATATCATCGTTTGTCATCTTGGAAACGGAGCCAGCATAAGCGCAGTGAAAAACGGTAAGTGCGTAGATACAAGCATGGGCCTTACTCCCCTTGAGGGACTTATAATGGGTACAAGAAGCGGAGATCTTGATCCTGCCATTCTTGAATTCCTTTGCCAGAAGGAGAAGCTTTCAATAAGCGAGGTTCTTAATGTTTTAAATAAAAAGTCAGGTGTGCTTGGTCTTTCTGAGATATCAAGTGACTTCAGGGATATAGGAAAGGAAGCAGACGCAGGAAACGACCAGGCAAAGACCACTCTGGAAGCATATTCCTACAGAGTTGCAAAATATATAGGAGCTTATGTTGCAGCCTTAAACGGAGTTGACGCCATAGCCTTTACCGCAGGAGTAGGAGAGAACGACGGCTCAAGGAGAGAGGCTATATGTGAATATCTCGGCTATCTTGGAATAGAGCTTGATAAGGAAAAGAACGGAAAAAGAGGAGAAGAGCTTGTAATATCAAAGCCCGACTCCAAGGTAAAGGTTCTTGTGGTTCCTACAAACGAGGAGCTTGCTATTGCAAGAGAAACCGCAAAGCTTGTAAAATAAAAAATCTATCAGGAAGGCACAATAAGGTGTTTTCATAAAAAAGAGAGACAGAAAAGAGGAATCCCGTATGCAGTTAAACCTACCAAACAAGGTAAGTCTTATAATAGACACGCTTCAGGCTGGAGGTTATGAGGCTTATGCCGTAGGTGGCTGTGTACGGGATTCTTTAATGGGCAGAAAACCCAAGGACTGGGATATAACTACAAACGCAAAGCCTGTCGAAATAAAAAGGCTTTTTAAAAGGACTGTTGATACCGGGATACAGCATGGAACCGTTACCGTCTTATTTGGTAAAGAAAGCTACGAGCTTACCACCTATCGCATTGATGGCATATATGAGGATAAGAGGCATCCAAAGGAGGTAACCTTTACCGGAGATCTTGCTAAGGATCTTGAAAGAAGGGATTTTACCATAAATGCCATGGCCTATAACGACAAGGAGGGTCTGGTGGATCTTTTCAAGGGTCTTGAGGATCTGGGATCCCATACGATAAAGGCGGTGGGAAATCCCCTTGAGAGGTTCGATGAAGATGCCCTGAGAATAATGAGAGCCCTGAGGTTTGCCGCTGAACTTGATTTTGAAATAGAAGAAGAGACCCTTAAGGCTATAGAAAAGAAGTCCGGGGATTTAAAGAAGATAAGTGCTGAAAGGATACAGACAGAGCTTGTTAAGCTTTTATGCTCCGATCATCCCGAAAAGGTATTAGGGCTTTATGAAACCGGTATGTCAAAGGTTATATTGCCCGAGCTTGACGCTATTATGGAAACCGGACAGAATAACCCCCATCATATGTATAATGTGGGCATGCATACTATAGAAGCAATAAAATATAGCAGAAAATGGAATGACAGCCTCAGTGAAAACGATAAAAAAATATTAAGACTTACCATGCTCTTTCACGACATGGGAAAGGCCCACTGCAAGACCACCGATGAAAATGGTATCGATCATTTTAAGGGTCATGCGGATATAAGCGAGAAGATAGCGGGAGATATACTTAGAAGACTTAAATTTGATAATGATACAATAAACAAGGTTAAAAAGCTTGTTAAATACCATGACCACCGCTACAGCGTTACAAAGGTTAAAATGCGGGAGCTTATGGTAAATATGGGAGTTGATCTCATGCCCTTATGGTTTGCGGTAAGAAGGTGTGATACAAACGCCCAGAGTTTATATGTAAGAGAAGAAAAGCTAAGCTCCATAGACTATTGTGAGGAGCTTTATAATGAGATATTAAGAGACAAAGACTGTTTGTCCTTAAAGGATCTTGCTGTAAAGGGCAAAGATCTTATAGATATGGGTATAAAGCCGGGTAAGGAGCTTGGAGAAGCTCTTGATCGTATGTTTAAGCTGGTTTTGGAAGATCCGTCAAAAAATGATAAGAGCTGCCTGCTTTCAGACAAGGAATTGGTCTATGGAAAGGCTGCTCCCGGTCAGCTTGAGAGGATGATAGATGAATAGGACTTTAGTTGTTGTACTTGCTATAACTGTTCTGACATTTATAGGCTTTTTTTATATATCAGATGAATACGTTGAAAGAAACCGGAAAAACCGGGTAACCTCAGCAGGCAGTGAAAAAGACCTTGA
The DNA here is from genome assembly GCA_024680675.1 of Lachnospiraceae bacterium. Classification (GTDB taxonomy): domain Bacteria; phylum Bacillota; class Clostridia; order Lachnospirales; family Lachnospiraceae; genus UBA2868. The sequence goes on from JAILBX010000024.1 coordinate 7,132, forward strand.
AAGTGAGTCCGAAGATATACTTATCGAAGGTGCAGCTAACAAGCTGACTGCAGTCATTAGAAGTCTTGACACAGAGGGAGCAATTATAAGCGTAAGGGATGTGGAAAGCGGCAGGGATCATATTTTTTCTTATGTAGGAGCTTCGACCTTTTACAATAAATACGGAGACAGCATAGTACCAAAGGAGCTTGAATGCGGTCAGATAGTTGATATTGATCATACAAGTGACGGAGATCTTATAAAAAGCCTAAGGATCAGTGATAAGATGTGGGAAATGACCGATGTCGTGAAATATTCCCTGGACGAAAAAAAGAAGATAATAGAACTGGCCGGTACCTCCTATAAATATTCCGATAATCTTGAGATCTTCTCAAACGGGAAGAAGGCAGAGTGGATGGATATCACTAACCTTGACACCTTAACCGTAAGAGGAATAGAAAAAAAGGTACTTTCCATTGTAATAAAAAGAGGTCATGGTTATATAAGACTTAAAAACGACAGTTATTTCGTGGGCGGCTATATAGAGGTAGGAAAAGATGTCATTACGGAAGTAACCGAAGATATGCTTCTTCCGGTTCCTGAGGGAGAGTTTGAGGTAAGACTGACAAACAAGGGTTATCTGGCAAAAAAGGAAGTAAATATTTTAAGAGATAAGGAGACGGTTATCGACCTTAAGGAAGTACCCATAGAAGAGGTGGCCTTAGGTCATGTGGAATTCCACCTTTCACCTGTTTATGCCCAGCTTTATATTGATAATGAGATATATGACTATGATGAAAGGATACCTCTGGAATACGGGGTTCATTCCATAAGGGTTGAGGCAGCAGGCTATGAGACTGTCAACACAAATATCAAGGTGGGATCAGAGTATGCAAACGTAGAGATCTCCCTGGATCCTTCGGAGGGCAGCCCTTCATCCTCAGATAAGGCCGGCTCGGGAAGTGATTCAAAGGGGTCAGACACAGGATCAGCCTATGCTCCAAGCAGTATCCCCTCCTGGTCTGTGGAAGGCTCCACCACTGTCAATAACCAAGGCAGCAGCGATCCCCTTTCTTCTTCGTCTGAAAGCGGTGGAATATCAACTACTTCGGGGACTTCTGCAACCTCTGCAACCTCCGCGACCTCTTCCGTCAAAGGGACAAGCTCAAGCTCCTCAACTGAGGTCATATCCTCCCAAAAGAAGATCAGGGTTGAACAGCCCGAGGGAGCTGAGGTTTATCTTGACAGTAAATACATAGGAATAACTCCTGCATCCACCAATAAGGTTACGGGAACCCATGTAATAACCCTGAGAAAAGACGGTTATCAGACAAGAAGCTACACAGTTGACATTGACAATGACGGGAATGATATAACATTTTCATTTGCCGCCCTTATTGAAGAGGAATAGTACTTTATAGTATAATATTTTCTTATGAAGGAATATTTTAGAAAAAACGAGAACAGAATAATCTGGCTGGTAACCATGATCACGCTTCTTATAGCCTGCAGTCCTCTTATCACCAGATATTGTATAAACGGACACGATATAGATTACCATCTTTTAAGGATAGAAAGTCTTAAGGAAGGGATACTTATGGGTAAACCCTTTCTTAAGATAAACGTATTGTTTTTCGGTGGAGCAGGGTATGCAAGTTCCCTCTTCTATCCGGACTTTTTATTGTATATTCCAGCTCTCTTAAGGGTAATGGGAGTGTCCATCGGCGCCAGCTATCATATTTTTATATTTCTCTGTTTCCTCTTAAGCTATCTCTCAATGTATTACAGCGTCTCCCGTATGATGGGATCAAAATATGCGGGACTGATATCCGCAGTGATCATGTCTTTATGTCAATACCATTTGGACGATATTTATGTAAGATCCGCAGTAGGAGAATATACTGCCTTTATATTCCTGCCCCTTTTGTTTTACGGCATCTACAACCTTCTCTACGAGGATATGGATAAGCCCTGGCTTTTGGGAGCAGGCTTTGGAGGAGTTTTGCTCTGCCATACAACAAGCTTTGTAATGTGCCTTTTATTTGCCTTTGTTGCCTGTATCTTAAAGATAAAGGTCTTTAAGAACAGGAGGGTTTTTTTAAGACTTCTGGCCACCGCCCTCATAACTGCAGGCATAAGTGCCTTTTACTGGCTGCCGGTCATGGAGCAGCTTTTATCTGCAAGCTTTTATGTAAGTACTCCCTGGATAGAGCCTCATACTGAGGCCGTAAGATTTGTAAAGGTCTTTTACAATAAATTCCCTTCACTCGGTATCATACCTGTCATACTCTGTGTTCCCAGGATACTTATAAAAAAAGCCGACGGCAACAAAAAGCTTTTGGAGTTTGCCGACTATCTTATGATAGCAGGCTTTTTGTTTACCTTTCTTGCAACAGATCTTTTTCCCTGGCAAAGGCTTGAACGCTTTCTTTCCTTTATCCAGTTTCCCTGGAGATTTTTCATAATGAGCTCGGTTCTCTTTTCCATGGCAGCAGGCATTATCCTCTATGTCATCTCAAGGAGATTTGCAAGAGACAGTCATGATATCCCCATGGAATCGGGAGTCTGCGTTATTGTGCTTATAATGTGCGCAATAGCGGCCTATGCAAACCTTTCCCAGAATGATCAGGGCTATTACGACTATTCAGATGATTACTATGACTATAAGCCTTATACAGCCAATGTTATCGGAGGAGAGTGGCTTCCGGATACGGTTCTTAGCAAGGAGACCCTGGTAAGTGAAAGTGAAAGGCTGACCGCTGCTGACGGAAGTCTCATAGACTTTAAGAGGGTTAAAAATACTATAGAGGCTGAAATAGACAGGGATAGTGACTTTATCGATATCCCCTTTATATATTACAAGGGCTATGAAGCCTTTTTGGAAGAAGGCGGAAAGCTGACAAAGCTATCCATAAGTAACGAAGGAAATAACGGCTTTATAAGGGCAAAGCTTGAACCGGGTATGAGAGGAAAGCTGACGGTAAGATATGCAGGTACTACAGCTCAGCTTATATCAAAGCTTTTGACTCTTATATCCATGCTCATATTTATCATTTATCTCATCCTCTCCTACAGGAATAAGAAAGGCTTAAGGGGTGATAAATGATGCCTAAAAGACATTATTTGGGCCTTTTACTCCTTCTGACCCTGACCCTTTTACCTGCTTGTAGGGTTGATTATGAGAGAGAGGATCAAAGAAGAGGAAGGGTCACTGAGAAGGAGCTTGATGAGATAGTCGGGATAATGACCAGGGAGGCTGCCTTAAGAAAAGACCTTACAATAAACATGGATAAATCTTCAAAGCTCTGTGATATAAACCTGAATCTGACAGGCTTTGAACCAAAGAGCCGGAAGCTTGCAGTGCTGACCAAAGACCAAAAGGAAGCTGTCATAGATGAAGAAAGCTTCTATGTCTGTGACGCAAATACCCATGAGGAATTGTATGAGGGTAAGATATATAAGGGCAAATACCTGGATTTCACTCAATTTGAGGAGGAAGGCTTTTATTATATAAAAGTAGGAAGTGAATGCTCCGGAAATTTTACTGTTACTAAGGGTCATTACAGTAAACTTTTAAAGGACAGGCTGTCAGAGCCTCTAAAGGAGTCTGATCCACAGGATGAAGAGGCTGCCTTAAGGCTTATGGAAAGTATGACAGACCTCCTTCTTGCCTTTGAGATATTTGAAAAGAGTCCCGAAAAGTCTCTTGAAGAAGAGCCTGAAGCTAAGCAGCAGGATACAGGGCTTATAAATATGATCTCAGAGGGGGCAAATAGCCTTCTTAAGCTCTATGACAGAGAAGGTCATAAGGCTTACGGAATAGGAAGCGGCCCTTTAAGCTATAAGTATGCAGCCATTCTGGCCATGACCTCCTCATCACTTAAGGATCATGATAAGGAGCTGTCCGGACAGTGCTTAGAGACAGCCGAAGAGCTTTATAAGGCTCTTGAAAAGGAAAGAGGAAAAGAGGAGCTGTCCGGGGATATAAAGGATGCCCTTTACTGGGCATCAGCGGAGCTTTATAAGGCAAAGGGTGAAAAAAAATACAGAAGGCAGTTTGAAGAAATAGCCATAGCGAAGCCGGAAGGCTTTAATCTTAAAAACAGCGGTTATTTCGGAAGCTTAGCCTACCTGACAAGCACCTTTGAGGTTGATCTTGAGCTTTCCGCCTCTTTAATGGAAAATATAATAAATGATTCAATAGAGTCCATAAAAAAGGCTGAGGATAAGATCTTTTTTACCCCGGCGGATCCTGAATTTACAGAGGATATCACTTCAAGGATGAGACTGGTGATACTGGCTGATCATATCAGTGAAAGTATAAGTTATATCAAGTCGGCGGAGCTCTATTATGATTATCTTTGCGGTTTGAATATATCGGATAGGAAGCTTACAGCTGAAGGAAAGCCTGTAATATTTGCAATATATGCTTTTAAAGATTCATATTTAGGACAGTAGAAAGAGGAGAGAAAAATGAAGATAGTTGTTTTAGCAGGAGGACTTAGTACAGAAAGAGATGTTTCCCTGATTTCAGGAAAACAGATCTATGATGCGCTTAAGAAGAGCGGTAATGAAGTTGTGCTTTTGGATGTTTACCTTGGTTATGAAGGGGATATAGATGACATTTTCGCTCTTAAAAAGGACTGGGGAGAGAGTATAGAAAGGATAAGTGATGCAGCTCCGGATATTGAAGGGGTTAAGGCTCTAAGAGATATAAAGGATGGCTTTTTTGGTCCTAATGTCATAAATATATGTAAGATGTCGGATATTGTTTTTATGGCTCTTCATGGATCCTGCGGTGAGAACGGCCAGATCCAGGCAGTATTTGACCTTCTCAATATAAAATATACGGGAAGCGGCTCCCTAAGCTCAGCCATTGCCATGGATAAAACCTATACAAAGATAATGTTTAATGCCTATGATGTGAATACTCCTCCAAGCTTTGAGCTTAAGGGTCCTGATGATGACAGAAAGACGGATTTCCCCTGTGTTGTAAAAGTAAACAGCGGCGGTTCCAGTGTGGGCGTTTATATTGTCAATAACATGGAGGAATATAAAAAGGCAGTAAAGGAAGCCTACAAATATGATGATCATGTATTTGTGGAGAAGTTTATAAAGGGCAGGGAGTTTACTGATTGTGTTATAGAAGGAAAGGCTCTGCCTATAGTGGAGATAGCTCCCGTAAGCGGCTTTTATGATTATAAGAATAAGTATCAGGAGGGGGCTACCATTGAGACCTGTCCCGCCGATATTCCAAAGAATCTTGAAAAAAAGATCCAGGAGGAGGCAGTAAAGGCCTACAATGCCTTAAGGATCAATACCTATGCCAGAATGGACTTTATTGTGGACGAGGATGATAATGTTTACTGCTTAGAGGCCAATACCCTTCCCGGAATGACTCCTACAAGTCTTGTTCCAAGGGAGGCAAGGGCCATAGGAAAGTCCTTTGAGGAGCTTTGCCAGTGGATAATAAGGATATCCCTGGATAAGTATGAAAATAAGTAAAAGTATATCGCAGACTTTATTGTAAGGATACTCATATAAAAACTGATCCGGAGAATAGGAAATGAAAAATCTGACACTTGAAAATATTTCAAGGGCTGTTGAAGGAAAGCTTTATACCAGAGAGGGAATAGATGATGAGGAGCTTTTAAAAGAGGCCTCCTCCCTGGTGATAGACTCAAGAAAGGCAGAAGCAGGCGGCATCTTTATTGCTACAAAGGGAGAGAGGGTTGATGGTCACAGCTTCATCCCCCAGGTTATTGATAAAGGGGTTCTTGGGGTCATATGTGAAAGAAAGCCCGAGAATGTCAATGGGAATATAATACTTGTAAAGGACTCCTTAAAGGCTTTAAGGGATCTTGCAAAATATTATAAGGAACAGTTAAAGGCCAAAACCATTGGCATAATAGGAAGCGTAGGCAAGACCTCCACAAAGGAGATGGTGGCTTCTGTTATGTCTGAGGCCTTTAAGGTGACAAAGACTCAGGGTAACTTTAATAACGCCATAGGGGTTCCTCTTACTATATTTTCCATGACAGAGGAAACCGAGCTGGCTGTTATAGAAATGGGCATCAGCGATTTTGGCGAAATGTCGGTGCTTGGGGATATGGTAAAGCCGGACTATGTGGTAATGACAAATATAGGACCCTGCCATCTTGAGCAGCTTAAGGATCTTGACGGGGTACTTAAGGCAAAAACCGAGGTTTTTGATTTTATAAAGGAGGGTGGCAGAGCCATCCTTAACGGTGATGATGAAAAGCTTAAAAGCATAAAAAGTGCAGCCGGCAGAGAGCCTGTATTTTACGGAAGATCCGATAAAAATTCCATATATGCAAAAAGCATAAGAGATGAATTCTTTGAGGGTATAGATGTGGAGGTCGGGTTTAATAGAGGAGCCTTCAACCCGGATAAAAAGGAGGAGGATTCTTTAAGGGAGAGCTTTAATATTCATATTCCTCTTCCCGGTCTTCATATGGTGGATAACGCCCTTGCTGCCATTGCCTGCGGTCTTGAATTTTCCATGGATATCGAGGCCATAAAGAGAGGCATAGAGAAGGTAGAGGGAACAAAGGGAAGGAGCAACCCCATATATACCGGCAAATATCTTTTAGTTGATGACTGCTACAATGCAAATCCAAAATCCATGAAGGCTGCTCTGGATCTTTTGTCAAAGAGCGAAAAAAGAAAGGCTGCTATTCTTGGGGATATGTTTGAGCTTGGAGAGAACTCAGCTGCCATGCATGCAGATATTGGTAAGTATGCAGTAAACTCAGGTGTAAAGCTTCTGCTTATAGCCGGTGAGAACTCACTTGATATGTATAAGGAGGCTCTTAAGGCAAAGGAAGCTTGTAAAAGGGAAGTTTATATAAGATATTTTGAGGATACGGATAAATTAATAAATGCACTCTCACAGGATGATCTTATTAAGCAGGATGATGTTGTGCTTGTTAAGGCATCCCATGGAATGCATTTTGAATCAGTTGTTGATAAGCTTTCTGTCTTCGACTAAGGCCTTGCTCAGTCTTTCGGAGATCAGCTTTCCTATATTCTTAAGCTCTTCTTTTTCAAGCTTTGAAGGATAGATGGGGTCTAAATAATGGATTATGACCTTTTGTTTTTTTATAAAAGGAAGATGCTCTTCAAAAACACTTGCCGTATTGCTTATGGCTACCGGAACTATGGGACATCCGCTTTTGGTTGATATCTTAAAGGCTCCATCCTTAAAGGGAAGGAGAAGCTCATTGGTAGTGTTTCTTGTCCCTTCGGGAAAAACAAAGATGGATCCTCCGGTTTTTACATATTCTATGGCATCAAGGACCATCTTAAGTCCTGCCTTTATATCCGAGCGGTCAAGCATAAAGCAGTGTATGGCATGCATCCAGAGATTCAGGATGGGAACCTTGTCAAATTCCTTTTTGGCAATATAGGTAGAGGGGAACTTTAATCTGGTACCGGTAATTATAACGTCAAAAAAGCTTCTGTGATTGCCAACGTAGAGGACAGAAGTATCTGATGGTATCAGCTCTTCTCCCATAAAGCTTACCTTACAGCCGGAAATGAAGAGAACAACACTGAAGAACATCTTTGCAACACTCAGGGATGCCTTATCCTTAAGGGTCTTTGAAAAGAGTCCAAAGATCAAAAATATAAGATATACCGGAAGAGATAAAATAAAAATGACCAGTACAGCGATCAGGGTTAATATAAATCTTATCATTACTAAAACCTCCTGATTAAATATAAAAAGTATTATCCTTTGTCCAAAGGTAAATATTACCTTATCGGATAAAAAAACACAATAGATTAAAAGCTTTGACAGTAGATAAGACAAAAGAGGAATAAAAATGGGTGATCTGCTTATCAGATCCGGAAGGGTTTTAGATCCCTCAGGATCCCTTGATGATATAAAGGACATACTGATAAAGGACGGTAAGATCCAAAGAGTAGAGGATCATATTGAAGGCTCCTTTGAAGAAGAGATAGAGGCAGAAGGGCTTTTGGTATGTCCGGGCTTTGTGGATGTTCATGTCCATTTCAGGGATCCGGGCTTTACCTACAAGGAGGATATTCACACCGGAGCCTTATGTGCGGCGGCGGGAGGCTACACCTCAGTTGTAATGATGGCAAATACAAAACCCTCCATGGACAGTAAGGAGAATATAGAAGAAGTTCTTAAGAGAGCAGGGAAGGAAAAGATAAACATATATATGGTGGCTAATGTCACTAAGGGTATGGCCGGAAAAGAGCTTGTGGATATGGAGGAAATGAAGGCCGCCGGGGCAGCAGGCTTTAGTGATGACGGACTTCCCATAATGGATAAGGAGCTTATGAAGCAGGCTCTTATAAAAGCAAAGGAGCTTGGAGCTGTGATATCTCTCCATGAGGAGGATCCTGCTTATATAGAAAAAAGCGGTATAAACGCTGGCCCTGTGGCTGAAAAGTTAAATTATAAAGGAGCGGACAGGAAGGCTGAGATAGAAATGGTCAAAAGAGACATAGACCTTGTCAGGGAAACAGGATCAGCCATAGATATCCAGCATATAAGCGCCCTTCAGTCTGTTGAACTTGTAAGAGAGGCCAAAAAAGAGGGGCTTAAGGTCTATGCAGAGGCTACCCCCCATCACTTCACCCTTACTGAGGCAGATGTTTTAAAATACGGCTCCAACTGTAAGATGAATCCTCCTGTCAGGGAGGAAAAGGACAGGCTTGCCATTATAGAAGGACTTAAGGATGGCACAATAGATATGATAGCAACAGACCATGCCCCCCATTCAAAGGAGGAAAAGGACAGGGCTTTAGCAGATGCCCCAAGCGGTATAATAGGACTTGAAAGCGCCTTTTCCCTGGCCTTAAGAGAGCTGGTTGAAAAGGGTAAAATGCCGATCCTTACCCTTATTGAAAGAATGAGCCTTGCACCCTCCCGTATCTACGGATTAAAGGGCGGAAGCCTTAAAGAGGGCTTTGCTGCCGATATAGTCATTATCGATCCAAAGGAAGAATGGCTGTATGATAAAAGCCTTTCAAAAGCTTCAAATTCTCCCTTTTTGGGACAAAAGCTTAAGGGAAGGGTAAAATACACCATAGTAAAGGGTCAGATCATCTACAGGAATATTTGATAAAAGGGAGAAATAATATGGCAGATAAAAAAATAAAGGAAAGGGCTCTTGTGATCTCTCAGGAAAGGCTTGCTGAGGGGATCTACAGTATGTGGATAAGATCATCCTTTGCAAAGGATGTAAAGCCCGGTCAGTTCATTTCTATATATACAAAGGATCCTTCAAAGCTCCTTCCAAGACCCATAAGTGTTTGCCAGGCAGATGCTTGGAAGCTCAGGATAGTCTACAGGATAGCCGGAGAGGGTACCAGGGAATTTTCAGACTATAAAGCAGGAGATGAGCTGGATATTCTTGGCCCTTTGGGAAATGGCTTTCCAAAAAAGGAAGGCAGGGCTATTTTGATAGGAGGAGGAATAGGAGTTCCTCCCATGGTCATGTTGGCTTCCACAAGAAAAAAAGAGGATACTGTCATAGTATCAGGCTACAGGAGCAATGATATTTTTCTTGAAAAAGAGCTTTCAGAAAGAGGAGAGCTGCTTATAGCCTCTGAAGACGGCAGCGTAGGCGTGAAGGGAAATGTTCTGGATGCCATAAAGGAGAAGGATCTTAAAGGAGATGTAATATATGCATGCGGTCCCATGCCCATGCTTTCCGCCATAAAAAAATATGCAGTGGAAAGAGGCATTGAAGCCTATGTCTCTTTAGAGGAAAGGATGGCCTGCGGTATCGGAGTCTGCCTTGGCTGTGTTTGTGAGACGGTAAAGAAGGATCATCATTCTAATGTAAATAACACAAGGATCTGTACGGAAGGACCGGTTTTCAATGCATTGGAGGTAAATATATGAATACAGGGGTTGAAATAGCAGGAATTAAGTTTAAAAATCCCGTAATGACCGCGTCAGGCACCTTCGGTTCGGGTATAGAATACAGTGAATTTGTGGATCTTAATAAGCTGGGGGCAGTGGTTACCAAGGGAGTTTCAAATGTCCCCTGGAAGGGAAATGATACCCCAAGGGTAGCAGAGACCTATGGAGGCATGCTGAACGCCATAGGACTTCAGAATCCCGGGATAGATACCTTTATTGAAAGAGATATAAGCTTCCTTAAGGACTATGATACGAGAGTCATAGTCAACGTATGCGGTAAGAGCATAGAGGACTATCTTGAGGTGGTTGAAAGATTAAATCGGGAGGACAGGGTGGATATGCTTGAGATAAATGTATCCTGTCCAAATGTCAAGGAGGGAGCCATAGCCTTTGGCCAGAACAGAGATGCTCTTTATAATATCACCGACAGGATAAAGAGGATATCAAAGCATCCTGTGATAATGAAGCTATCCCCC
>JAILBX010000033.1 GCA_024680675.1 Lachnospiraceae bacterium
TAAATCAAAAAGATAACCCACCACCTTCAGGTGGTGGGAGAAGCTTTTCGCAGGTGCTGGGTTCAAGCCCGGTACCTGCGGGATTGCGAAGCAATCTGATTTATAACGAGCAAATTGCGAAGAAATTTGCGAGGTTGACATTATAAGGAGAGAAGCGGTGAATAAAATGAGGGACAGGGTAAATTTAAAAAGCGGTAAAGGAATGAGAGAGAGAAAGGACTGTAAGTATACTATATTGGCCGGACTTATGATAATAGGGCTATTAACCTGCTTTTTGACCAGGTTAACCTACGCCAAGGCCGGTAACCCCGCCGGGAATGAGGATCAGGTGAAGATATATGAAAGCAGGATGATCTATTTAAACGATAGCCTTTATTCAATAGCCAGGAAGAATATGACGGAAGGTTACGGAGACCTTGAAGAGCTTATAAAGGAAATAGAGGCTATAAACAATATTGACCAAAGTACAGTACTTATACCGGGAAACTCCATAATAGTTCCAAGGTATGTATCAAAGGCAGCAAAAATAAATATTGCTATAGATTAGAAGATAAGGAAGGGTTATGGGATCAGACCTCTCTAAGCTTAACAATGTTAGCTGCTTTACGCCTTCTGTCATCATCCTGGGCTGCATAGTGCTTCTTTGTTGTATTTACGTCCTTGTGTCCAAGAACGTCAGCCACAAGATAAATATCTCCAGTTTCCCTGTAAAGACTTGTGCCGTAGGTACTTCTCAATTTATGAGGAGTTATCTTTTTTAAGCTGGTTACCGTGCTTGCATATTTTTTTACAAGCTTTTCAACTGAACGGACCGACAGCCTTTTGTTCTGAAGAGAGAGAAAGAGGGCGTTTTCATGGCCGCTCTGCGCTATTATATGATGTCTTTCCTCCAGATACTCTTTAAGGGCCTCTTCAACCTCCCGGCCAAAATAGACGATAGCCTCATAGCCGCCTTTTCTTTTTATCTTTATCCCGTTATTTCTGAAATCAACATCATTTATATCGAGTCCGACACATTCTGAAACTCGGATTCCGGTGCCAAGGAGAAGGGTCATAAGAGCAAGATCTCTGACTCTGGTCTTTTTATGGAATTCCTGCTGCTTGGCAGTCAGACTCTCTCCGTCATCAACGTTATCCAAAAGTCTTGCCACCTCATCGGTATCAAGTCTTATGATCTCTTTTTTATGGAGCTTTGGCATAGTTACGAGAGCAGCGGGGTTTTTTTCTATCGCTTCTATGCGATAGTAATAATTATACATGCTTCTTAAGGAGGCAAGCTTACGCTGCTTACCCCTTTCATCATTTGTGATCTCTTCCCCGTCTTTAATGTAATAGCTGAGAAAATCCATATACTCAGTTATATCTATAGGTTTTATCATATCAAGTACCGATATGGGTATACTGTTTATTTCAAATTTTGAAACATATGCATTGTTCTCATGAAGGAACTCAAAGAAGATCCTGAGATCATAGGCATAGGCCAGGCGTGTTCTTGTGGAGGTAGTGTCTTTAATACCAAGAAAGAATTCCTTAAGAAAGGAGGGCAAAGTCTTCATTATTGCCCTTAATTTGATCATATTGTTAGCGTCACTTAGCGCATGATAATTCAGATTTGACTCAGCCATATTTAATTATCCCCTGTTTCCCCTAATAAATCATATATGTGGAAAGACTGATCCCATCAGTGTTTCCATAGTTAAATTTAGCACAAAAAGTGGCTGTAATCAATGAAAAACAGGATAAAAACTTGTGTAAAGACCTATTAAATGATATTATTAACTGGTTAATATATAAAAAGATCAAAGAGGTGACTTATGTCAGGACATTCAAAATTTGCTAATATTAAACATAAGAAAGAGAAGAATGATGCAGCAAAGGGCAAGATCTTTACCATAATCGGAAGAGAGCTGGCGGTAGCTGTAAAGGAGGGGGGACCCGATCCCAATAATAATTCAAAGCTCAGGGATGTTATAGCCAAGGCTAAGTCCAATAACATGCCAAATGATACAATAGAAAGAGGAATAAAAAAGGCTGCCGGGGATGCCAACAGTGTAAATTATGAATATATTTCCTACGAGGGCTACGGGCCAAACGGTATTGCCATAATAGTGGATGCCCTTACAGATAATAAAAACAGAACGGCAGCAAATGTAAGATCCGCCTTCACAAAGGGAAACGGCTCAATGGGTACTACAGGCTGCGTTTCATTTATGTTTGACAAAAAAGGCCAGATAATAATTGATAAAGAAGAAACGGATATGGATTCCGATGAGCTCATGATGCTGGCCCTTGATGCGGGAGCTGATGATTTTAATGAGGAAGAGGATAGTTATGAGATTCTGACCTCTGAGGAAGAGTTCTCAAATGTCAGGGAGGCTCTGGAGAAGGAAGGTCTTGCCCTGGCTTCTGCAGAGGTAACTATGCTGCCTCAGAATTATGTTACGCTTTCAGATGAAACGGCTATAAAAAATATTCAAAAGACTCTGGATCTTTTGGATGAGGATGATGATGTTCAGGCTGTTTATCATAATTGGGATGAGTAAAGCGAGACAGATCAAATATTAACAGGGGTTATTTAATGGAAGGGAAAAAGAGTAATAAACTCGCAGTTGTCATAGGAGTGATTACTCTAGTGATACTGGGTTATGTTTTGTTTATAACCCTGTATAATCAGATAATCGCACAAAACGAAGGATTCTTCTACATTTTTCTTTTTGGAGGGATCCTTGTTTTGGTGTTTGTTTTACTTAGCCTTATCACAAAGCTTATTGCCATATCACCTACAGATGATTCCGGAATTGTCTGGAATATTTTGGAAAGCCTGGCTCTTATAGTTCTTAGCTGCCTCTTTTTTTGGATCCGTTTCAGATACAGCACCTCTTTAGCTGCTGATGAGACTCTCTTTTACAGAGAAGCTGCTTTCCTTGCAGATGGTACCTTGACGGAGAGCCTTGATGTTGTAAATAAGCTTTTAAGGAATCCCATGGATTATGCCTACGGGAAATTACTGGGTTTTATATTTATGATCTCGGGAGAAGATCCTGAGATTGTATTGTACTATAATGCGGTAGTGATAATCCTTACGGCTTTTTTTGCATACAGATGTGCCAGGCTTATAGGGGGAAGGCTTATAGGTATTCTGGCATACATAGCCTCTCTCTTCATACCCTCCCAGTCCTACGGAGTCTATTCCTATAACTCAGAGTATCTTTTCGCCTTATTTATTTTCATATGTCTTGATATCTACCTCTTTTTGTATCTCAGGGATAATCTGCACATGGCTTTAAGGATAGTACTTGATATTGTATTGGGAATAAGCCTTGCATTTCTTTTATATATAGAGCCCGTTGCTTTGATATTTGTTCTTGCAATGTTATTTCATTCAATATGCTTCAGGAGAAAGGAAAGCAACAATAATATATTAAACTATTTACTTCCTGTCTTTGTGGCTGCAGTTATGGTCTTTTTACTCCTTCTGGTAAAAGCCAATACTCTCGGAACAGACTATGGGGATACCTTTATGGGCATAAGCTCAAGATTTAATCCCTCCACAAACTACGAAACGGGAATGACTTACGAGCTGAAGGAGATTTATGATGAGTTCCAGAAGGATGTAAATGATCAGACAAAAAATATTGTGGATAATTACTATTTCCTTGAAAGAAATGACGGTAAGACCATTTCGGCTATTGAAGCTTCCTGGCTTTCCCTTGGAACCAATCTCTTTTATATGTTTGTACTGGTCCTGTCTGTAGGCTGCGTGTTTTTTATGCTGAGAGTAAGGGATGATAAGGTTATTCCCATACTCCTTTGTTTTTTGGCCGGATTTTTTATTGTTTTTTTAAAGGCAACAAAAGACACCAACAGCTTTTATTTTTTTGAAATATTAATAGTAATAGCCTGCTGCGGTTTAAGGTATATGTATGAAAATCACCATCCGGAGCTTTCGGATAAAAAAGCGGCACAGGAGGAAAATGGAGAGGAAGCAGAGCCGGAGCTTACTGAGGAGGAGCTTGAACTAAAGCTTGAGGAGGAAAGGATCCGAGCCAAAGCCCTCATCTTTATAGGAGAAAATGATATATTATATAATCAGCTAAAGGAAGAGGAGCATGAAAGGGTTTTGGCCCTTAGAGAGAAGGCAAAGAAGGAAAAGGAAGAAGAGGAAAAAGCTCAAAAAGGAAAAAAGAAGGGTAAGAAGAATAAAAAGATAAAAAATGACAGCTATTCAGAAGAAAATGCAGGAGATGAGTGGGAAAATGAAGGGGATGATCAAATAGTAAAACCCAAAAAGGGAGAACCCCTTGAGAATCCTTTGCCGGTTCCAAAGAAGCATAAGTCAAAGCCTATGGAATTTGACTCCGATATAAAGAAGGGAAAGGATAGCAAGAAAAAAAATAAATCGAAGGATAGTGATAAAGACTATGATCCGGATGAGGAATTCGATGATTATGAAAGCCATGACTTAGAAGCTTCCCTGGATGATGAGGAAGCCGATGAGGACTATGACGATTTTGATTATTGGGAATAAAAATATATCTTCCTTTTTACTTATTTTTAAATTATGCTTGCAAAATAGAGTTGAATTTATTAAACTGTTTGGAGATAAGCTTCCATGGCTCAGCTGGTAGAGCAACGCATTCGTAATGCGTAGGTCGCCGGTTCGAATCCGGCTGGGAGCTTGTTTTTTCTTTGTGTATTTTTTTGTTGTATAATACAAAATATAGTGTTAATATTAAATTCAGTTTTAATTCGCTGGGATTGAAAGGAGGACTCCATGGCTGCTTTATGGGGTGGGAGATTCAAAAAGGATACTGATGAAGCTGTTAATGATTTCAATGCTTCCATAATGTTTGATAAAAGGTTATATAAACAGGACATTACAGGAAGCATGGCTCATGCAAGAATGCTGGCAAAACAAGGTGTTATTTCAGAAGCTGAAAAAGACAGCCTGCTGCTTGGACTTACAGAGATCCTTAATGAGATCGAGGACGGAAGTATAGAGATAACAAAGGAATATGAGGATATCCACAGCCTTGTGGAGGCAAAGCTCATAGAGAAAATAGGGGATGTGGGCAAAAAGCTCCATACAGGGAGAAGCCGTAATGATCAGGTGGCGCTGGATATGCGTCTTTATACCCGGGATGCCGTCATTGATACCAGGGATCTTATAATAAGTCTTATGGAGACCCTGCTTTCTATGGAGGAAGAGCATATAGAAACCTATATGCCGGGCTTTACCCACCTTCAGAAGGCACAACCCCTGACATTAGCCCATCACCTTGGAGCCTATTTTGAAATGTTCAAGAGGGATGAAAGCAGGTTATGGGATATATATGACAGGATGAATTACTGTCCCCTGGGAGCCGGAGCTTTGGCAGGTACGACCTATCCTCTTGACAGAGAATATACGGCAGAGCTTCTTGGATTTAAGGGCGCAACCTTAAACAGCATGGACTCAGTGTCGGACAGAGATTATCTTTTGGAATATTTAATGGCTGCTTCCATAATAATGATGCATCTTTCAAGATTTTGTGAAGAGATCATAATCTGGAACAGCGATGAATATAAATTTATTGAGATTGACGATGCTTTCTCCACAGGAAGCAGTATAATGCCCCAAAAAAAGAATCCGGATATTGCTGAACTTATAAGAGGAAAGTGCGGCAGGGTCTATGGAGCCTTAAATTCTCTTCTTGTTACCATGAAGGGAATTCCCCTTGCCTACAATAAAGATATGCAGGAGGACAAGGAGCTGTCCTTCGATGCAATGGATACGGTAAAAAGCTGCCTGCATCTCTTTAATGAAATGTTAGGATCTATCACCTTCAATAAAGAAAGAATGGAAAAAAGCGCAAAAGAGGGCTTTACCAATGCTACCGATGCTGCTGATTATCTGGTATCAAAGGGCGTGCCCTTCAGAGATGCACATGAGATCATCGGTGAACTTGTACTTTTTTGCATTGCGGAAGGTAAGTGCATAGAGGATCTGGATATCATAGAATTAAAGGCTATTTCCCCCAAGTTTGAGGAGGATGTATATGATGTCATAAGTCTTAAAGCATGTGTTGAAAGGAGACTTACCAAGGGAGCTCCCGGAAGCGAGGCTATGAAAAAGGTTATAAATATAAATAAAGACTATTTAAAGAGTATCAAATGATGAATTCATTTATGACAGGAGGAGACAAGATGAGTGAAAAACTAAAGGTAGGTATTTTAGGCGGAACGGGAATGGTTGGACAGAGGTTTATAACCCTTCTTAATGATCATCCCTGGTTTGAGGTTGTAAGCATAGCTGCTTCAAAGAGAAGTGAAGGCATGCGTTATGAGGATGCAGTAAAGAACAGATGGAAAATGACTACTCCCATTCCTGAAGGAGTAAAGGATATTGTTATAAAAGATGTTAAGGATGTGGAAAATGTAGCTAAGGACGTGGACTTTGTTTTCAGTGCTGTGGATATGACAAAGGATGAGATAAGAGCCATTGAGGAAGAGTATGCAAAAACAGAGACTCCGGTGGTTTCCAACAATTCCGCTCACAGATGGACAAAGGATGTTCCTATGATGGTTCCTGAGATAAATTCGGATCATGTTAAGCTCATTGAGGCACAGAAGAAGAGACTTGGTACAAAAAGAGGCTTTATTGCCGTTAAGCCCAATTGTTCAATTCAAAGCTATGCTCCCTGCCTTGCAGCCTGGAGAGAGTTTGAACCTACAGAGCTTGTTGTAACTACCTATCAGGCAATTTCCGGAGCAGGAAAGACATTTAAGGATTGGCCGGAAATGGAGGGAAATGTTATTCCTTATATTGGCGGTGAGGAAGAAAAAAGTGAACAGGAGCCCTTGAGGATACTGGGACATATTGAAAATGATGAGGTGGTAAAGGCTGAAGGAATAGTAATAACTTCACAGTGTATAAGGGTACCGGTGCTTAACGGACATACGGCTGCAGTTTTTATAAGATTTAAGAAAAAGCCCACTAAGGAGCAGCTCATTGAAAAGCTGGTAAGCTTTAGCGGCGAACCTCAGAGTCTTAAGCTTCCAAGTGCACCAAAGCAGTTCATAAGATATATGGAGGAGGATAACAGACCTCAGGTTACTTTGGATGTGGACTATGAGAATGGAATGGGTATTTCCATCGGACGTCTTAGAGAAGATACTCTTTTTGACTACAAATTTGTGGGTCTCTCACATAACACCATAAGAGGAGCTGCAGGAGGAGCGGTTCTCTGCGCAGAGCTCTTAAAGGCAAAGGGATATATAAGCCCTAAGAATTGATCAAAATAAAGTGAGATTTAAGACAAGAGAGTTTTTTACATGGATGAACTTAAATATCAAATAGATTATCTGACTGCCATAAATGACAGGCTTGTGGATTCTGACAGAATGCATAAGTTCATAGCCTGTCATTCAGGGCAGCTGTATCTGTTTCAGGATTTCTCAAAGGGTGAGCTTCCTGTCCTCATAGGTCCCTGGTATAAATATATCGGGGAAAGTCAGGCAGAGCTTACCTTTGAAGAAAGCAGGTTTAGAAATTATATCTATTCCGAAGATCTGGATCTCTTTCTTTCGTCAATATGGGAAAGAGGAAAGAAGGGTATTGAAGCTAGTCCTATAGTTATCAGATCAAGGGAAAAAGGCTTTTTTTTCAGGGTTGAAAGCAGTGAAGAATACTCTAAAGAGCATAAGCTTCTTAAAAGAGTGGTGGTATTTACCGATATTACCGACTATATGAGCAGAATCACAGATCTTGAAAAGCTTGCCTACTACTATCCAAATACAAGGCTCTACAACAGCTATTACTTTAACAGTAAATTACAGCTGATGCTAAAGCGGGCAAAAGAGGAATTAAAAAGCTTAGAGCTTCTCTTGCTGGATGTGGATGATTTCAGGGAGCTTACCTTTAAGCTTGAGCCCAAATATGAATCGGAGCTTATGGAAAAGCTGGCTCTTATTTTACGTGGCTTCATTAAACCCGATATTTTACTGGGACAGTTAAAAAAGGATGTCTTTGCCCTGGCGATTTTTGATCCGGATCAGGAGGATTGCGCTGCCTCCCTCTACCAAAAGGTGGGAAGAGAATTTTTAAAGCCCGTAAAGCTTTCCAACAATACTGAATATGAGCTTATCTTTTCAGCAGGTGTAAGTGTTTATCCCGATAGTGCAAAGGATATTCAAGAGCTGCTGTTTAGCTCTGAGCTGGCTCTTTACGATGCCAAAAGGAAGGGGAAAAACAGACTGGAAATTTATAATGACTATATCATAGATGTGGTTGATGAAGGTGTCGTTCCCGAAAGACTTATAAGGGATTCCATTCTATATGATGATTTTCACTTCTATTTTGAGCCCCAGTATCAGATAGCTGATCAAGGGCTAAGGGGGGCCGATGTTTTAATAGTCTTGTCCGGTGACAGTAAAAAACCCCCACTGTATCTTAATAAGCTTGTATCAAAGGCCGAGAATAAAGGCCTTTTGACAGAGATAGGAAATCTTCTTTTAGACAGAGCCTTGAGACAATACAGTGACTGGGTAGACAGATACGGATATGACAGGATGCTGTCCATAAGTATCTATCCTCTACAGCTTGACAATATGGATATGATAGGTCTCCTGGAAAGGGACATTAAACAGTATGATCTTAAGGCAGAAGCTCTGGAAATACTTATAGATGAGGATTTTTATCTTGAAAATCCTAAGGAAAGACTGTCAATGCTTGCTGCTGTTAAGAAGCTTGGCTTTAATATCTGTCTTAACGGCTACAGAGGTGAAATACTTCCCGTAACATACTTGAAAAAGCTTCCTTTTGATTCTGTAAAGTTTAACTACGAGCTTTTACAGGAACTGAATATAGATGATGATTTCTGGCCTGTTATCAAGGGGATATGTAATATTTCAAAAAATCTGAATATAGAGTTGATAGCAGATGGTATTGAAAATTCTATAATATTTGATACGGCTATGGAACTGGGTTGTGGCTGTGTAGAGGGAAAGCTCTTAAGTAAGGCGGTTGCAGGCAGGGAATATGAAAGAATATTTACACAAGAGATTTAAAGGAGTTTGTTAATGCTTCAGGAACGTACAGTAGAATATAATTATCTAAAGGGCTTCTATAACAGAAGCGATAATCAGATAGTTGTTACCTATGGAGGCAAATACAGCGGTATCGATTCTTTTATTCAGGATCTGATCAGTGAAAAAGATTATTTTTACTATAAGGCAAGAGCATGCTCTATGAATGAGCAGATCAGTTTATGGAGAAGCGAGTTAAAGGAAGATCTGCCAAAAAATACGGATCTGGGCTATGGTTATCTGGGGATCCTGACAGCCATGGTCAATCAAAAGACGGAAAAGCGTATAATCATTATTGATGAGTTTCAGAATATCATTAAATATTCGGATAATTTTATGGACTGTCTCATAAGGGTTGCCAATGATAAGTGGAACAATCAGCCTATTCTTTTTATTCTTGCCACAAGCTCTGTTTACTGGGTGGAAAATACCATGGTAGAGAAAATGGGCAAGGCTGCTTATGAAATAAACGGTCTTCTTAAGATCAACGATCTTAACTTTCTCAATCTGGTAAGATATTTTCAAAAATATAAGCTGAAAAGCAATGTGGAGGTATATTCCATTTTAGGAGGCCACAGAGACCTTTGGAACTACTGGGATGATGATAAGTCCGTAAGTGAGAATATATGCAGTAAAATTCTTAAAAAGGGCAGCTTTTTTTACGAGTATGGATGTCATATACTTCCTGAGGAGCTAAGGGAACCAAATGTTTATAATACAATACTCTCAACCCTGGCCCAGGGGAATGAAAAGCTGAATGACATTTACAAGCACACCGGTTATTCCAGGGCAAAGATAAGTGTTTATCTGAAAAATCTTATAGCTTTAAATCTGGTTGAAAAGGTGGATTCATACGATACCCAGGGCAGAGAAAACGCCAAAAAGGGAATTTACAGGATATGTGACCCTTTTGTGGATTTTTGGTTTTATTTTGTTTTCAGCAGGCTGTCAAAGCTTGCTGTAAGCACGCCTGAAAAGTTCTACAACAAATATATTTCATCTGAGCTTAAAAACTATACCTCAAGATATTTCAAGGATGTCTGTGCTGAATATCTTGAGCTTATGAATAAAATGGGACAATTAAGGTACAGTTATGTTAAATCCGGGAGCTGGGCAGGTAAGGTTGGAAATATTGACATTATAGCCCAGGATAAGGATGGGCATACCCTTGTGGGGCAGTGCAACTGGGAAAAGAGCAGAATGACCTATGAGGATTATGAGTGGCTGGTATTCTGCGTTAAGCAGGCAAAGCTGAAGGCTGAGGATTATTATCTCTTTTCTGCTAATGATTTTGATGAAAGGTTAAAGACCGAAGCGGAAAATTCCGAAAACATCTATCTTATTGATTCTACAAAGCTGTAAAGCCGCTTTATGGAAAATACATTATTATAACTATAATTAAGGAGAAAGAAAATGAAAAAGTTTATTAAGTATCTTTTATTGACTGCTTGTCTTGGTTTGTTTATTTCGGGTTGTTCATCATCCGGAGCTGATGGCGCTTCAGCCAAGGACACACTTATAGTGGCTACCAATGCTGAATTTCCACCATATGAGTATTATGAAAACAATGAAATAGTAGGAATTGACATTGATATAATAAAGGCGGTTGCGGAAGATATCGGAATGAAGGTACAAATAGAGGATATGGCCTTTGATTCGGTTATAGCTTCCATTCAGTCGGGAAAATCCGATGTGGGAATAGCAGGTCTTACCATTACTGAGGACAGGCTTGAAAATGTTAATTTCTCCATCCCCTACACTGAAACGCAGCAGGTGGTAATAGTCAACGAGAATTCCGATATAGTAGCCATTGATGATCTGAAAAACAGAAGTATAGGTGTACAGCTTGGTACAACCGGAGATATTTTTGCGGAGGACGTAGAAGGCGCTACCGTAGAAAGATACAATAAAGGTATGGAGGCTATACAGGCTTTAAGACAGGGTAAGATCGACGCAGTTATAATTGACAAGGAACCTGCCAAGGTTTTTGTTTCACAAAATAATGACATAGAGATGCTTGATGAGGATTTTGTTGTTGAGGAATATGCCATCGCTATAGGCAAGGATAATACTGAATTGCTTGAAAAGATCAATGCTTCACTTGAAAAGCTTAAGGATTCGGGAAAATTAAAGGAAATAGCAGATAAATATATTACGGCGGAATAATATGGATAACATAGTAAGATCTTTTTATCAAAATTTTATAGAAGATAACAGGTATCAGTATATTCTTGATGGCTTAAAGAATACTCTTATCATTACTTTTTTTGCGGTGATCTTAGGAACCATTATTGGATTTCTCATAGGAGCGATACGCTCTACTTATGAAAAGACGGGAAAGCTTAAGTTTTTAAATGCCATATGTCATATATATCTTGCTGTCATAAGGGGAACACCTATGGTGCTTCAGCTTTTGATAACATATTTTGTAATATTTGCATCAGTAAATGTAAGCAAGATCGTTGTTTCTATCATTGCCTTCGGGATCAATTCGGGAGCCTATGTGGCAGAGATAATACGAAGCGGAATAATGTCAATAGATAATGGACAGTTTGAAGCAGGAAGATCCTTAGGCTTCAGTTATAACCAGACTATGATATTATTTATTTTCCCTCAGGCAATTAAGAATATACTGCCTGCTCTGGGAAATGAGTTTATTGTTCTTTTGAAGGAAACCTCAGTATCCGGTTATATAGCCATGCAGGATCTCACAAAGGGGGCTGATATAATAAGAAGTCAGACCTATTCTGCTTTTATGCCTCTTATTATGGCGGCCTTGATATATCTTATATTGGTTTTAGTATTGGATCAATTTGTTAAATACTTTGAAAGGAAGATGAGAAACAGTGACCACTGATAAAACACCCCTTATAAGGGTCTTGGATCTCGAAAAGAAATTTGATAACATCAATGCCATCAATAATGTGAGTCTTGATGTATATGAAGGAGATGTACTCTTTGTAGTAGGACCGTCAGGCTCGGGCAAAAGTACCTTTTTAAGATGTCTGAACAGGCTTGAAAAACCTACCGGAGGAAAAATATTATTTGATGGCGTTGATATATGTTCCCCAAATTGTGACATCGATATTCACAGACAGAAAATGGGGATGGTATTTCAGCAGTTTAATCTCTTTCCTCATATGAGTATAATGAAGAATCTTATTATCGGACCTATGAGGCTTCAGAAAAAAAGCAGGGAGGAAGCAGAAGCTTTAGCCTGTGACTATCTGAAAAGAGTAGGTCTGCTGGACAGAAAGCATGATTATCCAAACCAGCTTTCAGGAGGCCAGAAGCAGCGTATTGCCATATGCAGAGCCCTTTGTATGGGGCCTCAGGTTATGCTTTTTGATGAGCCAACCTCTGCCCTCGATCCTGAAATGGTGGGGGAGGTTCTGTCTGTTATGAGAGAGCTTGCGGAAGAAAAAATGACCATGGTCGTAGTTACTCATGAAATGAACTTCGCCAAGGAGATAGCCAACAGGATCATCTTTATGGCTGAAGGAGAAATAGTGGAGGAGAACTCACCTGAAGAGTTTTTCTTAAATCCTAAAAGCGATAGACTTAAAGCTTTTTTGGGAAAGGTATTATAAGAGCTGTTTATGGGAAAGACTGTTTTTATTGCTGAAAAGCCCTCTGTTGCGAGGCAGTTCAGCGAAGCATTGAAGCTAAATACAAAAAAATATGACGGCTATCTGGAAGCAGAAAACACCATAATAACCTGGTGCGTGGGTCATCTTGTGACAATGAGCTATCCTGAGGCCTATGATGAAAAGTTAAAAAAATGGAGCTTTGCCACCCTGCCTTTTTTACCTGAGGAATATAAATACGAGGTTATCCCTTCAGCAAAAAAACAGTTTGACATAGTGAAGAAAATCCTGACCAGAGAGGATGTTTCAACTATTTATGTCTGTACCGACTCCGGAAGAGAGGGAGAGTACATTTACAGACTTGTGGACAGTCAGGCAAAGGTAAAAGGGAAGGTAAAGAAGAGAGTCTGGATAGATTCTCAAACAGAAGAGGAGATAAAAAGGGGTATAAAGGAAGCAAAGGATCTTTCAGAGTATGATTCACTTGCTTCGGCGGCATATTTAAGGGCTAAGGAGGACTACCTTATGGGGATAAATTTCTCCAGAGCCTTAAGCCTTAAGTACGGAAATTCCATAGCGGATTACCTTAATATGAAATATGCCGTTGTTTCCGTAGGAAGGGTTATGACCTGTGTCCTTGGCATGGTGGTGAAAAGGGAGCGGGAGATAAGAAACTTTGTTAAAACTCCCTTTTATCGACTGATGGGGAGCTTCTCCTTTGGTGAGGAGCTTTACTATGAGGGAGAGTTCAGGGCACTTGAAGGCTCTGAATATTTTCAAAGCCCCCTTTTATACAAGGAGAACGGCTTTAAGGATAAGGAAGCTGCAGATGCCTTAAGATCAAGGCTTATAAGTGAAGCCAAAGGTCAGGGAGAGATATTAAGCATAGAGAGGAAAAAAGAGGTTAAAAATCCTCCCCTGCTATATAATCTGGCAGAGCTTCAAAACCAGTGTTCAAAGCTTTTTAAAATAAGTCCTGAAGAAACCCTTAAGGTCATACAGGAGCTTTATGAAAAGAAGCTGGTGACCTATCCAAGGACTGACGCCAGAGTCTTGTCAAGCGCTATAGCAAAGGAGATAGATAAAAATATCCGGGGGCTGACAAGATATCCTCTTGTGGCGGATATAGCAAAAAAGCTTCTTGAAAAGGGAAGCTATAAAAATATTATAAAAAGCAAATACGTTAATGATAAACAGATAACCGATCATTATGCCATAATACCCACAGGACAGGGTATTGAAGGCTTAGGCAGGCTTTCCGAACTGTCCCTTAAGATATATGAGGTAATAGTCAGACGTTTTCTTGCCATATTTGCAGATCCCAGTGAATATATAAAAAGCAATATAGTAACAGGAGTATGTAATGAAAAATTCTATTCCTCCTTTAAGGTCTTATCAAGGGAAGGCTTTTTGGAAATCTCAAGATATTCCTTCATAAAAAAGAAGGAGGATGATTCTTCCGAAAAGGGAGAGGATAAGGAAGAGGAAGAAGTAAAATGCGATGAAGATTTTTTAAAGCGCATAAATAAGCTTAAAAAGGGCGATAAAGTATCCTTTAAGGGTATTGAGATAAATGAGGGAGAAACATCTCCCCCTAAAAGATATACTTCAGGCTCTATGATCCTTGCTATGGAAAATGCAGGTCAGCTGATAGAAGACGAGGAGCTGAGAGCCCAGATAAAAAGCAGTGGTATAGGGACTTCGGCCACAAGAGGCGGTATACTTGAAAAGCTCTTTAAAAATAAGTATCTTAAGCTTAATAAGAAAACTCAGGTCATTACTCCGGAGCTTTACGGGGAAATGATCTATGATGTGGTTAATTCTTCCATAAGACCCCTTCTTGACCCCAAGCTTACAGCCAGCTGGGAAAAGGGCCTGACCCAGGTTGCAGAGGGAAGTATAACAGAGGATGTCTATATGGAAAAATTGAACGATTATGTAAAGAGACGTACAGAAAAGGTAAGGACACTTAATAATCAGGCAGATCTGAAGAGATGTTATGACAGAGTTGCGGGTTACTATAAAAAAGGTAAGAGGTAGAGCCATGAATGAAATAAAGATTGAGGATCTATTTGATCTTAAGGAAACTATTGCAAGTGAGATTTTTAAAGGACATACATATCCCTATGAGGTTTTGCCCCTTATCAAAGAATTTATAATAAAGCTTGGCAATAGCCTTTCCTTAGATGAATACGAAAAAAGAGGAGAGGACATATGGATCGCTAAAAGCGCCAAGGTGGCAGCTTCAGCCTTTATTAACGGCCCTGCCATCATCGGAAAAAATGCAGAGATAAGACATTGCGCCTTTATCAGGGGTTCAGCCATAGTGGGTGAAAATGCTGTTGTGGGAAACTCAACAGAGCTTAAGAACGTTATTCTTTTTAACGGGGTACAGGTTCCCCATTATAATTATGTGGGGGATTCAATACTTGGTTTCAAGGCTCACATGGGGGCAGGTTCCATTACCTCAAATGTAAAGGCCGATAAAAAGAATGTTGTTATCAAGGGTAAGGATTTTAATATCGAAACTAATCTTAAGAAGGTAGGAGCCATGCTTGGAGATTACTG
>JAILBX010000034.1 GCA_024680675.1 Lachnospiraceae bacterium
TAAATCAAAAAGATAACCCACCACCTTCAGGTGGTGGGAGAAGCTTTTCGCAGGTGCTGGGTTCAAGCCCGGTACCTGCGGGATTGCGAAGCAATCTGATTTATAACGAGCAAATTGCGAAGAAATTTGCGAGGTTGACATGGAAGAAAAAAAATCAAGAATGAAGGAGCTTTCAAAGCTTTTAAACAAAGCTTCAAAGGCTTACTATCAGCAGGACGCTGAAATAATGAGTAACCTCGAGTATGACAGACTATATGATGAACTTAAGGCCTTAGAAGAAGAGACCGGTATCGTTATGTCTGACAGTCCCACGGAAAAGGTGGGATATGAGGCTGTTGATGAACTGCCAAAGGAAAGGCATGAAGCGCCCATGCTTTCACTTGATAAAACAAAGGACAGAGAGGCCTTAAGATCATGGCTTAATGGCCATGAGGGCCTCCTGTCCTGGAAAATGGATGGACTTACCATAGTTTTGACCTATGAAGGAGGAAGACTTAAAAAAGCAGTCACGAGGGGAAACGGAGAGCTTGGCGAGGTGATCACCAACAATGCAAGAACCTTTATCAACCTGCCCCTGGTCATACCCCATAAGAATACTGTGATCTTAAGAGGAGAAGCGGTCATAAGCTATTCTGATTTTGAAAAGATCAATTCTGAAATAGGGGATGCGGATGCCAAATATAAGAATCCGAGAAATCTCTGCTCTGGCTCTGTAAGGATGCTCAACAATGAGATAACTGCCAAAAGAAGGGTCAGATTTATGGCTTTTACCCTGGTTAAGGCAGAAGGCCTTGAGGATGAAAACAGTCGGGTCAGACAGATGGAATTTTTAAAAGATCAGGGCTTTGAAACTGTGGAGTACCATCTTGTAAATGAAGGAAATATTCTTGAGAGGATAGAATACTTTGCAAATGAGGTTAAAAATAATGATATTCCCTCGGATGGACTTGTCCTTACCTATGAGGATATTGCCTATGGTAAAAGTCTTGGAAGAACCGCAAAGTTTCCAAGGGATTCCATTGCCTTTAAGTGGGCGGATGAGACAGAGGAAACAATATTAAGAGAGATTGAATGGAGTCCTTCAAGAACGGGTCTTATAAATCCCATTGCTGTTTTTGATCCGGTGGAGTTAGAAGGAACTACAGTTAAGAGGGCAAGTGTTCATAATCTCAGTATAGTGAAAAGCTTAAGGCTTGGGATAGGCGACAGGATAACTGTCTTTAAGGCAAATATGATAATTCCCCAGATAGCGGAAAATCTTACGGGAAGCGGTAAGCTTTCAATACCTGAATTCTGTCCTGCATGTGGGGGCCAAACTCTTATAAAAAGAGATAATGATGTAGAAACCCTTGTGTGCACAAACCCTGACTGCATAGCTAAAAAGATCAAAAGTCTTACTCTTTTTGTAAGCAGGGATGCCATGAATATAGAGGGACTTTCGGAGGCCACCCTTCAGAAGTTTATTGAAAAAGGCTTCATACATGAATATGCAGATATATTTAAGCTTGAAAGATATAAGGAAGAAATACGCCTTATGGAGGGCTTTGGAGATAAATCCTATGATAATCTGATAAAGAGTTTAAAGGAGGCAAAAAAGGTACAGATCCATAAGCTCTTTTTCAGTCTGGGTATAGCCAATGTGGGTTTGTCCAATGCAAGAGTGATATGCAAGGCCTTTGATAATGATATTGCTGCCATAAGAAGGGCTTCCTTTGAAGAGCTTTCGGAAATAGACGGTGTGGGTCCGGTTATAGCAAAATCCTTCACCGAATATTTCAAATCGGAATTTAATTGCAGGATGTTTGATGATCTGATATCGGAACTTGATATCGAAATACCAAAGAAGCTGGAAGGCGTGGAAGGAATAGAAGGAAAGACCTTTGTGATCACAGGTTCCCTTTCAAGCTTTGAAAATCGAAATGAGCTTAAAGAGCTCATTGAGAGGGCAAATGGAAAGGTTTCAGGCTCCGTAAGCGCTAAAACCGACTATCTTATAAATAATGATATCGAATCAAATTCTTCAAAAAACAAGAAGGCCAAGGAGCTTAACATACCAATAATAAAAGAAGAGGATATAAGAGAAATGCTGGGCTTATAAGAAAACTCTCTTTTAATATTGAATAAATCTAAAAAGGGAAGGAAGTAAATAAATGCCTATAAAGATATTGGATTCCATGCCGGCTCAGGCAACCCTGGAATCGGAAAATATATTTGTCATGACTGAATATAAAGCCATGCATCAGGATATAAGAGCTTTAAAGGTTCTTATATTAAACCTTATGCCTACTAAAATAGAAACGGAGACTCAAATACTGAGAAAGCTTTCAAATTCTCCCCTTCAGGTGGATGTGGATTTTTTACAGACTGTAAGCTATGTTCCTCAACATATAGATCATTCTCATTTGGAAGCCTTTTATAAATCCTTTGAGGAGGTTAAGGACAGAAAATATGATGGAATGATAATTACCGGTGCGCCCCTTGAAAATATGGAATATGAAGAGGTTGATTACTGGGAAGAGCTCTGTGAGATCATGGAGTGGTCAAAAAAGCATGTTCATTGTTGTTATTTTCTCTGTTGGGGAGCTTATGCGGCGTTTTACTATTTCTATGGCATAAAAAAACGTCCCCTTGAAAAAAAGCTGTCAGGTATATATCCCCATGAAGTGATGAAAAAAAATTCACCCTTGTTCAGAGGCTTTGATGACATATTTTATGCCCCCCATTCAAGGGGTATAGAGGTAACAAAGGAAGACATAGAAGGAATACCTGAGTTAGAGCTCATGGCCTATTCAAAGGAGGCAGGAGTTGCTGTTGTAAAGACTATGGATTCCAGGAGATTTTTTGTCACCTGTCATTTTGAATACGACGCCAATACCTTAAAGAATGAGTATCTAAGAGATCTTAAGAAGGGAATAAACCCTGACATACCGGAAAACTATTTTCCCCAAAATGATCCTTCAAAGCTTCCTATAGTAAATTGGCGGTCAGCAGCACAGCTTTTTTATACAAACTGGCTGAATTACTACGTTTATCAGTCAACTCCGTATGAGATCAATTCGGTAGGCGGGGAGTGA
>JAILBX010000035.1 GCA_024680675.1 Lachnospiraceae bacterium
ACTTATTTTTACCACTCCCCTTTACGCTATGGATTCAGGAAGTATAGAAACCAATACCGTATCCGACAAAGGAAAGATAGTTTCAACTGTAGAGGTTTTGGTTCCTTCCTCCTACAGTATAATAATACCAAAAAAGATCATTTTGGAGGGCAGTAAAAGGGCTGATTATACAGTCAAAGTAACCGGAGATCTTCCGGCTAATGAAACAATTTCCGTAAAACCTGACACCACAGACTTTGTTCTGTCCCAGGCAGGCAGAGACGACATTGTTCCCACTCTTGTTCAGAAGATTACTGAATTCAGAATTAGTGACTCTGCAAAGGATTCCTGTGCCAGTGGGATCGTAACCGCAAATGGACTCAGTCTTGGTTCATGGAACGGAAGTTTCATTTTCGATATTGAAAACAAAACTTCTGACTCTGATGCCTTTAAAAACAGTAGCAATTCGCAAAAAAACACAAAAACAGATAAAGGATGAAGCCTATGAGAATTAAAAGTATAGTTTTCTCTTTTACACTTATTACCATTTTATTTCTATTTAATACTGATGTTTTTGCGGCTCAGTATAAAATTCTGGGTTACTGGATGGGCCCCCTTTCAATGGATCTTCCTGAGGGCAGTGCAAAACTTTACTTTAAAGTAAACCATTTTGGGTCTGGCTATAAAAAAATTTCTTGTCCGGCCTGCCAGGAAAAAGGGTTGGACATCATAGCTGATGGATATATACCACAAGGCCAGGCATATGTAATGATAAAAGACAATACAACAAGTGAAATAAACAGTATAGAATCCGGAGAAATAATCCTTGACCCCAGTCACTCCTATTCTGTTACCATTTCTCTGGAGCGTGGTAAGGGAAGCATACAATGCTTTGGGGATGGCACACACTCTCCCTGTGGTTACACAGAGGATCATTATAGCGAAATATCCGGAACAATATTTGTATATGGTCTTGCCGGTCCAACAATAAGCCAGGGGCCCAAAGACCTGGAAGTTTACAGCCACGAACAGGCAGAATTTACTATTCAGGGAGAAAATATAAGCTCTTATTGCTGGCAGGTCAGTACTTCCGAAGGCTACACAGATCTTTGTGATTCCATTGACAGTGAAGGTGTATCGTATTCCGGTGTAAAAAGCTCGACACTTCATATCTCCAATGTATCAATAGATCAAAACGGGAAAAAATACAGATGTGTCCTTACGGATTCAGAGGGTACCAGCCTGGAATCAGAGGCTGCCACTCTCACTGTCCTTCAGAACACCTCCATCTCTGTGATCATACCTAAAAAAATCGTATTATCAGGCAGTGAAAAGGAAGGTGAATACCTTGTAAGGGTAAGCGGCTTTCTCCCAAAGGACAGATCACTGACTGTTGCCCCAAACACAGCCTCCTTTATCCTGACTCAGGATGGTAAAGAACCCATAGTACCCCTTCTTTATCAGGATATAACTGCTTTTAGCCCGTCAGAGGAAGGCCTCCTTGATAGAGAAGCCAGAGGTAAGATATCTGCAAAGGAGCTTTCTGCCGGAATCTGGAATGGCAGCTTTTACTTTGATATATCTCTGTCCTAAAAAAAGAGGAGATCCCCGGATCTCCTCTTACTCCTTTTTCTCTATTTAGCTTCTGTTTTCTTATGCAGCAATGCGCTTTTTATCCTTCCTTCCGGATCCCTTACCAAAAGCCTGACCAGCCATATGATCAATCCCAAAGCAACCACTGACAATCCCAAAAATCCATCATTTATCATATCTTCAATCCCTGGGCTGAAATAAGAAGCTCCAAGCTCAATATATTCCATGAGGGCATCCACAGACCACATAATAGATGCTCCCCAGTACATAAGACACAAGCTTCCAAGCTTCAGTCTGTCATCCTTTGCGGTATACCATTTCACAGTGGCAATAATCGCTGCAAATACTGTTATCAAAAGAGTCATTTTGTATCTCCTTCATGATCAGCCCTTACCTTGCAGGCTACTTTTTTCCTCTTTACAAGGGAGTCTGCAACAAGACACATTCCACCCCATACTGCAGTAACAAGAACTGCCATACCTAAACCTGCCGTAGCCATCTCATGCAGCATTGCCTCAGTCTCCAGGGGATCAGACATCGCTGTCAGAAAAGGAAACCATAAAGTAACCTCTCCATGCCAGATGTGTTCAAAGGCCAAAAGGATCGAACCTCCCCAGAGCATATTGCTTAACCATCCCAGCTTGCTTTTAAAGGGGACAGTCATACTGCTCTCATCCTCTAAAACTTCCCCGGAAATATCCCTTGCTTTTTTTTCTTCTGCCTTTTCTATAACCTTTACAACTACTGCTTCCGTTGCCGGTACAATAAAACAAGCCATTCTCTACCTCCTGAACATTTCACTTTCAAAACATCAACCTCGCAAATTTCTTCGCAATTTGCTCGTTATAAATCAGATTGCTTCGCAATCCCGCAGGTACCGGGCTTGAACCCGGCACCTGCGAAAAGCTTCTCCCACCACCTGAAGGTGGTGGGTTATCTTTTTGATTTA
>JAILBX010000036.1 GCA_024680675.1 Lachnospiraceae bacterium
TAAATCAAAAAGATAACCCACCACCTTCAGGTGGTGGGAGAAGCTTTTCGCAGGTGCCGGGTTCAAGCCCGGTACCTGCGGGATTGCGAAGCAATCTGATTTATAACGAGCAAATTGCGAAGAAATTTGCGAGGTTGATAATTTTACCTTTATTAAAAAGGGATCGGATCCTTCCCCCTGTCTTAGAGATAACTTCTCCTATTTAAAATTGAACTTTGGAGGAACAATGTTATAATAGGACATAGACAATAGACACCGATAATATAGGAGAACTCTTGTGGAAAAATTAAAAATCGTTAATTGTGGTTGCGGATATAAATATGATAAGTCTATGATAAACTTGGATTTTATATCCAATTCTCCCGATATAATTGCTTGTAATCTTTTAAAAAAGCTGCCCTTTTCAGATAATGAGGTAGATGCCATATACTCAAGTCATATGATAGAGCACTTCACCTCGGATCAGGCTCACTCCTGGCTAAAGGAATGCCATAGGGTACTAAAGCCCGGCGGGGTCATCAGACTGGTAGCTCCCGATCTTGAAAATGCCTGCAGGAATTATTTAAATGAGCTTGACAAAGTAAAAGAAGGCGACAGGAAAAACATATCCAGATCTGAATACAGCGTTATAGCGCTTATAGATCAGCTTGTCAGAGATGAGTCAGGTGGAATGATGAGACGATACTGGGCAAGTGAGAAATGTGATAAAGACTACCTGCTTGAGCGTCACGGAAAAGAAGTATTCGACCAGCTTCACGGATATAAAAAGATTAAGAGGGGAGCCCTGCAAAGCTTAAAAACCCATCCCCTTGGCGCCATAAAGCATATAATGGGAAAGGTTTTTGGAAAGCTTGGAAAAACACTGTTTGGAAGCTTTTCTTTCTATAAAACTTACCAATTGGGTAAATTGAACAGTAAAGGAGAGAAACACAAATGGATGTATGATTCCTTTTCCCTTTCTTTACTTTTAGAAGAAGCAGGCTTTACAAATATTCAGACCAAAAAGTATATGGAATCAAGTATTCCCGGCTTTGATAAGGCAAAGCTTGAATTAAATGATGACGGGACAGAATATAAGAAACACTCTGTCTATGTTGAGGCAAACCTTTAGGCTTATTTTTGCGTCCCCTAAGGCAATATCAATAAAAAGGTGACTAAACCCATAAATTAAGGGATTTTAGTCACTTTTTTTATTATCTAAAGCAAAGTCCTTTCTACCCCTACCCAAAAGTTCCAACTATATATATAATAATACTTGATACAACATGACAAAAAGTTAACAAAAAGTTAACTGTACCCGGTACACTCTTAACAAAGTTCATTTTTTGTTCATTTATTCGTAACATTTTGTTAACTGTTTGTTAACTGTACCCGGTACACAAAAAAAGGGGGAATTATATGAAATGTCCAAATTGTGGGGATAATCTTGTATTTGACCCAAGAAAGCAGCGGCTGGTCTGTAAAAGCTGTGACTCGGAATTTGAAATAAATTCCATAGATGATCCTGAAAGTGACGAAAATGTCACAGGCTCCGATGACGAAGGAGCCAAAAAAAATAAGCCGGAAAAGCTTAAAGCTAAGGCAGAGAAGGCAGAGGAGTTTAATACTTCCGATGAAAATCTGGAGTATACTACCTTCACCTGCTCATCCTGCGGAGCCGGGCTTGTGGCTACCTACAGTGAGTCAGTCCTTGGCTTTTGCCCCTACTGCGGAGGTGAATCTATCCTCACCTCAAGAATGGCGGGAAAAAGGCCAAATACTATCATACCCTTTTCAAAGACCAAGGAGGAATGCTGTAAGCAGTATCTTGAAAAAGTAAACAAGATGCCCTTAGTTCCCAAGGACTTAAAGCATGAAGAATACATAAATGAGATCCGTGGAATTTATATGCCCTATAATCTGTACAGAATAAAGCATGATGGAGAGATCCATGCCCAGTACAGCGAAAGCCATGGAGACAAGACGGATTATTACAACATAGACGGGGATGTTAAGGCTGATGTCCGGATTCCCTTTGACGGCTCCTCCCAGCTTGACGACAACATAGGAGATATCGTATTTCCCTATGATCCCTCCCTTGAGGAGAGCTTTGATGAAAAATACCTGGCAAGCTATTATACGGAGCTGCCGGATGTAAGTGATGAAAGCTACCTTGAAGAGGTCAGGGAAGAAGCTATGCAGGCGGAGGTCCGTGCCCTTAAAAATGATGAGGACTCAGGCACCTATTCAGCTAAGGAGGACCAGGTAAACAGTAAAGAAAAGGAAAAAATGAGGCTGACGGGAAAAAAGATCATCTTATCTCCCGTATATTTCCTTACCTATAAAAATATGGACAGGGTTTGCTATACCATCATACCGGGAACGAAAAATGATACAAAGACCATGTATGCGGAGATCCCTGTGGACAGAAGGGGTTACCTTATCATCCTTTCTATCCTTACCCTGATCACCTTTGCAGCCTTATCCTTCTTACCCTTTGTTCCGACCTATAAGCACACCGAGACCCTGGGCATTATAGCAATGCTTACATCCATTGCAATGATACTTCAGTGGATGTCCTATGGACGCTCCTACAAGAAGATAATGAAGAAGAGTATGTATGC
>JAILBX010000037.1 GCA_024680675.1 Lachnospiraceae bacterium
TATAAATCAAAAAGATAACCCACCACCTTCAGGTGGTGGGAGAAGCTTTTCGCAGGTGCCGGGTTCAAGCCCGGTACCTGCGGGATTGCGAAGCAATCTGATTTATAACGAGCAAATTGCGAAGAAATTTGCGAGGTTGACCTAACACAGAAAGGATATTTATATGCAGAAAAACCCGATAGATACTACACAATATTCCAACAGGATCCAAGCCCTGGGGGAGCCTCTGTTTAAAACAGCCATCTTTGAAAAGGGAAGATTACAAAAGCATCATCAGGCCACAGTGGTGAGTCATACAATGCGTGTTACCAGAAGGGCCGAGATAATAGCAGAGTTTTTAAAAAGACATAATATAAATGTGAATGTGGATGATGTTGTGATCGCTGCCTTGTGCCATGATATTGGTATAATAGGAAGAAAGAAAAAGTATAAGAATAACCTTGAATGCTGCAAAAGACATTCCTCAGACTCTGTTATCGAGGCAAGAAAGATATACGGAAATCTAAGTGCTGTAGCTGAGGAAGCCATACTTTATCATATGTGGCCTTTGAGCGTGTCCTATCCAAAATCAACAGAAGGCTGGGTAGTTCTTGCGGCAGATAAGTTATCTTCCATAAAGGGCGTGTTTACAAAACAGGCATAATAATTTATTAAGGATGTTTTCTTTAGCTTGAAAACATTTCATGAGGAGGAGAAAATAATGGCAGTTAAAAGAGATATGATATTTACAGGTATTGCTTTGTTATTGGTGGGTCTTTTATTCTTAATTGCTCCCATAACCACAACCAGAGTGATATATGGCGCCATCGGACTGGTCTTTGCCATAGCCGGAGCCATAAGATTGTTTTTTGCTATTCGTGTAATGGAAGCCGGTATACTTAAAACCCAGACCATAGTTGTTTCCATACTATTGCTGTTACTTGGAATTTTCTTTTTGGTCAATCCGGAATTTCTGGTTTTATATAATTATATCATTTTCGGACTTATCATGATCGTTAACGGACTGGTCAATATTTTTGGCGTTATAAAGGGTGAGATATATACAAGCGGAAACAAGGTACTCCATATAGTTCTTTCCGTACTTTTAGTCATCATTGGAATAATCGTTTTGGCCCATCCTTTTTCAACGGCTGCAATGCTTACAATAATGATCGGTGTATTTTTACTTGTAAGCGGTATAGTTAATATCGTTTCTGCACTCTTTATACGTTAATTATAGTTTTTAACCTGAACTTTAAAAGCCGAAGCTTTTATTTCTGAATAAGAGCTTCGGCTTATTTTTCTATCAATTTAACATTATTATCCCAGGAGACATAATCGGGGTTTCCCCTTTTATCGGGGATATCATAGTTTGACTTTATAAAGCTGCCAAGGTAGGCAGAATATTTACAGCTGCCACTATAATTGAGATGTGATTTATCGTTATAATCCTTATTGAAATCAAGCCCCATAAGTTCACTGTCTTCGTTGGCATTTTTAAAGGGGACCTCCAGTTCAAGAGCCAGCTCCTCTATCCGCTTATATATCTTATTTTCCTCGGCTGTAGCGGGATAAGGATTTACCACTAAAAATAATTTTATATCATTCTCTTTTGTATACTCAACGATCTTTCGAAGATAGATCTCTGATTTTGGGGCAAGATTGCCTTTTTCCACTTCTCCAAAATGGGGAGCCATATCCTCCATTACATTATAAAAAGGGGTGTAGCCTTTAAAATCAGCCTCGTGCACGGATGGGATCATATAATCAAAATCCTCTTTGGTAAGCTCATCATATCGGGAATGATATCCAAAGAAGGAGAAAAGGTGTCTGTCAAATTCCTCCCAGGTACAGGTGTCTAACATCATCTGTATTTTATTAAGGGAAAGTCTGACACCACTAATATTATCCATGAGCCATATTTTATTAAAATTATCCTCATAACGAGCCGGAGCATAGAGATCAAGGACCACCAGCTTAGGGCTCTGATATTTGCAAAATTCACGTAAATAATAGTAGGTTATCCAAAGCGGCTGCTCCGCTGCACTGTAATCATAAGAGGCTATACCATAATCCCGCCATAATAAAGCTGTGTTTATATCGCAATGAATATGACTTGATCCGAGCATAACTACGTCTATGGTTTCACGGGGCTGCATATACATAGCCCTTGCCTGCCAGGTTCCATGCATATTTTTATAGGCAAGGACTCTGTCGGTAAAATACATTATGATCACAAATATCACGAGGAAAAGTATTCTTATCAGATATATTTTTTTCTTAGCTGTCATTTAACCTCCTGCCATCAAAAATCCATATAAATAAACTTTCCTACATCTGTTTCCCCATATTGTCCGAATATAAGTATGATAAGGGTCATAATAAGGAATATAAGATCCCTTCTGACTTCACCTGTTTTACAAATGAGGTCCGCCACCTGTGATTCCTTTGATCTTGCCCTGATATCAGCAAAAATAAGTATGATAAGAGCTATTATAAAAATCCAGATATCAAAGATCTTCAGATCTTCTATTAAGGCAAAATCCTTCATAAGACCGGAAAATGATGTTATTCCCCGGGGAATTCTGATGATAAAGTCAATGGCCTGAGAAAAAGAATCTACACGGAAAAAGATCCAGGCAAAGGTGACCAAAGCAAAATTAATAAGAGTACCGACTGCACCTTTAACCAAAAACTTAAGACTTGATCCTAAAAGGATATTGCTTATAACCGAAAAAATACCGTGTAATAAGCCCCAGACTAAAAATTTAACTCCATTTCCATGCCAGAAACCGCATACTATAAAGACGATCATTATATTTATATATTTTTTCAGGCTGCCTTTACGATTTCCACCCAAAGGAATATATATATAGTCACGTAAAAAGCTACTGAGGGTCATATGCCAGGAACGCCAGAATTCACTTATATTGGAAGCAAGGTAGGGGGCATTAAAATTTGGGGACAGGGGAATGCCAAATAGCTCAGAAATACCTATCATGATATTGGTATAGCCCGCGAAATCACAATAGATCTGTATCGAGTAGAGAATGGCGGCAAAAAGCAGGGTAAGTCCCGCGCGTTTACTGTAATCAAGATAAACAGCATCTACAAATATGGATATTCTGTCCGCTAATACCAGTTTCATAAAGAGACCCCAGATAAAATAGGACAGGGAGCGGATGATACGGCTTCCGTTAAAGAGTCGGACTTCTGAAAGACTGTTTATAGCAGGCATAATATTCTCTGCTCTTTCTATAGGTCCGCTGATCCATTTAGGAAACCAGAACATATAGAGGAAGAAATTAACCGGATTTTTTTCGGCTTTTATTTTTCCGATGTAGA
This sequence comes from Lachnospiraceae bacterium, assembly GCA_024680675.1. GTDB lineage: Bacteria > Bacillota > Clostridia > Lachnospirales > Lachnospiraceae > UBA2868. The sequence goes on from JAILBX010000037.1 coordinate 3,325, forward strand.
TATCAGTCAGATAGCTGATGGCCTGAAATGCATAAAATGAGAAGCCCACAGGAAGTATGATCAGCCATAAAAACTTAAAATTGTCAGAGTTAAGCCTTGCCGCAAGGGTCCAGGATGACTTAAAAAGCAGCAAAGAGCCTATAAAAAATAAAATTGAGAAAATATAAAGAGCCTTTCGTAAGACCGGCTTTTCCTCAGATATGATGTTAAGCAGATTTCCGAATATCCATGCAAGGGAAGTACTTATGATAAGAAAAAGGAATGCGGAGGAATCCGTCCCATAACAGAATAAAAGACTTGCGGTCAGCAAAACAAGGCCACGATATTTTGGCGCTGCCAGGTAGAAAAAAAACATCACTACAAGAATGAAAGCAATTGTAGATGGTAAAAAATTCATAAAAACCCCATTTTAAAAAACTGACCGTAGTGTTAACCAGGTAAGTATAACATTATCCCTATGGCTTTTTCAATCAATTTGTTCTTTAGCGGCAATCTTAGTACTCATTATCCGAGCCATACTTTTCATTAAGAGTCTCACGCACTATTTTATCTACATACTGTATCTCATAAAGGTACTTTCTTTCGTCATCCGAGGACATTTTTAATAATGTTACCATCTTCCATCTGAAGCCGCCTTTTTTGTCCCTTAAACGAAAGGGTTCCATCAGAAAGTTGATCTCCTTATCCTTATAACGGGCTTCTATGGTATTAAAGTCCATGAATTTTCTGTAACGTTCCCTGTCATCAGGGTAGACTTCTTTTTCCGTAAATTCTTTAATACCTGTAGCAAGACTGCCCGTTCCGTATACCTTTTCAAAGCCTGCATTGGAATAGATCTGCATAGCTGTATCCTTATCGGGACATACAAGATTAACAAGTTCAAATTGAGAGTAGAGACCAACCAGTCCGTTCTCAAGCATAGAGTTTCGTTTATATTCCAATTCTGTATTTATATTCCTGATGGTGACCTTTATTGCTGTTTTATCGTTTAATGATGTTATGTAGCTGGCCTTCATAAGCACAAGGAAGCCGTTATCAATATAATCGATCTTGTGGCTGTCCCTGGCTATTGAGGTTTGAAAAAACAGATCATCAATCATCTGATACAAGGGATTGTCAGGACTCATTGAAACACTAAGACCCTCCATATCTTCCCCGGGATGGATCTCTGCGTAAGCTTTAAACATGTGTTTATTTATTGCAATAGACTTCCATTTGTGATCTGAGTATTCAACGATCATTTGGGGCAGTCCGGAAAGCAGATCTATACCGGCAATCTCATCCCAATAATTATGTTCATCCCGGGTCTCATAATCACGTTTATTATCATTATCCAAATCCTTTAGAACTTCACTTGGCTGGGGACGACCGTAATACCAGCCCTGCATACGTTCACAGCCTATCTCCTTAAGGAAGCTGGCATGTTCTATGGTTTCCACCCCCTCACACACCGTTCCTATACCTAAGCTTTTGGCCATTTTTATTATGGAGCCCAGGATGAGCTCTGCTTTTGCATTAAAATTACGGAGGAACATCATATCAAGCTTTATTACATCAAAGCTGTGGGTCTGTAATGTATTAAAGGTTGAAAAACCGTTGCCAAAGTCATCCATCCAAATTTCAAAGCCATCACGATGAAACCATTTAATGTGTTCCTCAAGATCCTCCTCTTTTTCGGAGGAGGAGCTTTCTGTGATCTCTATATGTATTTTATTATGGGGAACATTATATTTATCACAAATAGAATTGATCTGTTCATGTATGTCCTTTACTTCCAGATCACGACGGGATATATTGATGGAAACCGGGACAAAGTCAAGGTTTCTTTCTTTTTCTTCCTTATAGTTTTTACAGATTATCTCAAGTATGGCCATATCCAAAAGATATATGTCACCGCTTTTTTCCAAAGGAGGAATAAAAATGTCAGGAGTCAAAAATCCATATGTCGGATCATTCCATCTTGCCAATGCTTCAAAGCATGACAGCTCCTCGGTCAGACTGCGTACTATGGGCTGAAAATAAGCAATGACCCATCCTTTTTCTATTGCTTCCTTAAGATG
>JAILBX010000038.1 GCA_024680675.1 Lachnospiraceae bacterium
TAAATCAAAAAGATAACCCACCACCTTCAGGTGGTGGGAGAAGCTTTTCGCAGGTGCCGGGTTCAAGCCCGGTACCTGCGGGATTGCGAAGCAATCTGATTTATAACGAGCAAATTGCGAAGAAATTTGCGAGGTTGACAAGGGGTCATTTTGTGTCTTACCGGATATTGGCCTTCATAAATTTCAAAACCTCTTCTCCTGCCTTTACAGCGGCCTCAGGTTTAAAACCATGGCCTTCATTTTCAAGGACAATAAGCCTGGCGTTTTTATAAAGCTTTGAGGCCTTTTCGGAATAGGACAAGGGTACTATTTCATCCTTATCCCCGTGAAGGATCAGTACATTATTGGGATAGGAACCTATCTCATCAAAAACATTAAAATCGTGTATGGATGTAAAGAATTCCTTCCCTAATTTCATTCCCCAGAAATCTTCACTTTCAGGTATCATAGCCGTGTCCGGAAAGGTTTTACGCCAGTCATCGGCAATGCAGAGAGCAGGAAAATAAAGTGCCATGGCACATACCTGATCTCCAAGCTCCTCTGTAGCAAGGGTAGTAACCAGTCCACCCTGACTTCCTCCAAAGAGAAATATATTATTCTTATCTATCATGTCATCGTTTTTGAAGTATTCAAAAGCACTTAAGAGGTCACTCTTTTCAGTAAAGATAGTCATGTCCACAGTTTCACCGCTGCTTCTTGAATTTGCAGACCCACCGCAGAAATCCATAGTGTAGGCGGAAATACCGTTTGCAGCGTAGCTTTCTGCTTCCAGTCTGAAATCATCTCCCGATCCGTTATAACCGTGACACATTATGATCAGGGGGGTTTTTGAATCTGTTTCAGGAGAGTAAAGTGTACCATATATGGTATTTTCTCCATTTGCTATTTTAATGACTTCGGATTTTACTTTGTGATCAGATTTCATAACAAGCTCCTTAGAATAATTTTGTTCAGCTTCCCCGGCATCATCCCGTGTGGATTCCGGGGAGTTGTTCTGATCAGGCTCTTTAGGATCAGTATGAGCTGCCTTTTTACATCCTGTCATCAGACAAAGACCGATCATGATCATTATAAGAATTTTTTTCTTCATTATCCGGATCCTTTCGTTAATGTGCCTATAAGCAATGAAAATATGAAAATATGCATCTTCCTACTATTTTATATTACTCTGGCTTTTATAACTTGTCAAAGTAAGTGATCCGGGGCACTTTTTCAGATATTATATTATCTGTAAAAGATGTTTTTCAAAAAATGACAAGTATATGGTATAATTCTAGTGTTATGTATTGGTTTGCTATAATGAGGTTGGTATGAAGATCAAAGAATATAAGGGATTAATATTTAAACTTGCCGCAGCACTGTCTATTATAAGCAGTGCTTATGTATACGCCGGCTGGCCTTTTTTTCATTTTATAACCTATGCAGGAGGAAGCAGGAAGGGGAGGGGTAATGAAAACCGTAAAAAATGGTTTTCCTTAAAGCATACTAAGATAAACCATCCTACCTATGAGCATGCAAGGGAATACAGAGAGGCCAGGGACTGGTGCAGAAAGCAGAAGATGGAGGAATGGTATATAAGAAGCATGGATGGACTTATGCTTCATGCTTCCTATCTTGAGGCCCTTAATCCAAAAAGATTTGTTATCCTCTGTCATGGGTATAGGGGAAGCAGGTTTGGAAGTGTGGCCAACATAGCAAAGTACCTTCACAGGGAAGGCTGTAATCTTCTTTTTATCGATCAGCGCTGCTGTGGAGAAAGCGATGGAAAATATATAACCTTTGGTGCTAAAGAACAGTATGATGTTATTGAATGGATAAACCGGATCCAGAAGGAAAATCACAAAAGACTTCCCATATATCTTTACGGGCAGTCTATGGGAGCAACTTCCATACTTCTTGCATCAGGTCATTCCCTTCCAAATGAAGTGAAGGGTATTATAGCAGATTGCGGTTTCCATTCCATGAAACAACAGCTTAGAGATATGGCATCGGAATGGTTTCATTTAAAAAGGATTGGTATCCTGCTTTTCAGAGTGGATCTTTTCTGCCATATTTTTGGGGGATTTTCAATGAAGGATACGGACGTGACCATGGCCTTAAAGCTGAATCAGAGTCCTGTGCTTTTCTTCCACGGAGAAAAGGATACTTATGTTTCACCGGTAAATTCAATTTATAATTATGAGCTTTGCAAGGCGGAAAAAGAGCTGGTTATGATACCTAAAAGCAGACATCTGTGCTGTTCCTATGATGCCCCGGCTTATTACAGAAAAAAGCTTATGGACTTTTTTGGAAAGTATGATAAAGAGACTGTGTGATGCTTACGGAGCTATACTTCAAAAGCTTTACTGTTTCAATGGATCACAGCCTTAAAGGAAGGGGAAAGGGTATATTTTATTATGGCAAAAGAATGTTGGAAGCCGGGGAATATGCTTTATCCTGTTCCTTCGGTGATGGTCAGCTGTAAAAGCGGAGAAGAAAGATCTAATATAATAACTGTTGCATGGGCCGGAACCATATGCTCGGATCCGGCAATGGTGTCCATATCTGTCCGTCCTGAAAGATATTCGTATAATATTATTGAAAAGAGCAGGGAATTTGTGATCAATCTTGTAACCGAGGAGCTTACAAAAGCCTGTGACTGGTGCGGAGTAAGATCGGGAAGGGATCACGATAAGTTTAAGGAACTTGGCCTTAAGGAATATTTTTCCGGTATCATAGAGGCTCCTGCCATAGAAGAGAGTCCCGTAAATATCTATTGTAAGGTAAAAAAGATAGAAAAGCTTGGATCTCATGATATGTTTATTTCAGAGGTGGTTGGAGTTACGGTGGATGACAGCTACATGGACAAAAGGGGCAGATTTGCCCTTGAAAGTTGTGGACTTATCACTTATTCCCATGGTGAGTACTATTCACTTGGAAAAAAGATCGGAAGCTTTGGATATTCGGTTAAGAAGCCTGCAAGGGCAAAAAAGACCAAGGGTAAAATTAGGAAGACAGTTTGACCCAATATAGGGTATAATATAAGCTATGGAGTTTTATAAATTCCATAGCATTTTTTATAAGGACTGGTTTATATGAAAAGAATAATATTATTTAAGGGAAACGGTATCTGTTATAATACCCTGAATATTTTTGCGGACATTGTTTCGGGAGAATTGAGTAAGTTGGGGATAGAAAGCGGCTTTGTGGATCTTTCTCTTCCTGCCGATGAGCTGGGGGACAACTTTGAGGATGAGGTTAAAAAGGGATGCGATGCATTTTTGGGCTTTAATATAGGCGATGTTCTTTTTGGTTGTGAAAACCTTTTTAACTATTTAAAAAAGCCGGTATTTGACTGGATAGTCGATCACCCCTGTGAACATGCCCCGGTCATACAAAATAATATAAATGACTTCAATGTTATCTGCCTTGACAGGGATCATAAGATCTTTATCGAGAAATACCTGGAGGGGATAAATAAGGTGGCTTTTATACCCCTTGGAGGTTATTATGCTCCTGAAACAGTAGCCGGACAGAGTGAGCTTCCCTTTGGCAGAGACCAGTTCGAAAGCAGAAGATATGATATATCCTTTACAGCAAGCCATATACCTTTGCCTGGAATTATGAATAAGATCGATTCACTTCCGGACAGGATGAGAAAAATAAGCCTGACCATAATAGACTACTTAAAGCAGAATAGGGACTCTACAAATGAGGAGGCTCTTATCTATGCCTTAAATGAGGTCATTGGCACAAAGGATGTGGGAAATGAGATTATAAGGAAAATAGGATTTTATACAAAAACCGCCCTGTTTTACATGAGACAGTATGTAAGAGAAGAGTTTGTTAAAAATCTTATAAAATCGGGAGTAGAAGCCCACCTCTTTGGAGTAGGCTGGGAGGAGCTTGAAGGTGAGGGCCTTGGCAATATTATAATCCATGCCCCTATAAGCTATGAGGAAACAAGCCATATTGCATATGATTCAAGGATATCAATAAATATCCTTCCCTGGTTTAAAAACGGCTTACATGACAGGATACCTACTTCAATGCTGAAGGGATCTGCGGTGTTTACTGATACTAACAAATATATTAATGAGGATTTCAGTCTGGCAGAGGACAGGGAGCTGATCACCTTTGATATGAAGGATCCGGAAAGCGCTCCGGCTATACTTGAAGCTTTTGCCAAAGACAGGGATAAGCTTTATGATATTGCAGTAAGAGGAAGGAAAAAGGCAAAGGAAAGATTTGGATGGAACAGCAGGGTAAGAGAATTTCTTTCACTGCTTTGAGGATAAATATGAGTAATAAACTGGACATAGAAGAATACAGAAAGCTTTGGGAAAGGGATAAGGACTATACTCCCGGCAAGAAGATCATTATAGTTATAGTATCCTTTAATTGTGAGCATCTTATGAAGGAAAATATAAATAGCATAAGAGCCACCCTTCCGAAGGAATGCTATAAAATAGTGGTGGTGGACAATGCTTCTACAGATGGTGTAGGAAGGTATCTTTCTGCGCAGGAGGATATTCTTCTTATAAAAAACCGGGAAAACGTGGGCTTTGGTCCTGCCTGTAATCAGGGAGTAAGGGCTACCCTGGGAAGTGAGCTTGAAAATAGTGACATATTACTTTTAAATAACGATACAAGGCTTGCACCGGCCTCTCTTTATTATCTTATGAAGGCATTATACGAGGATGAGGCCACAGGGGCAGTGGGAGGAGTATCCAATTACGCCGGTAACAGGCAGCAGCTGGAGCTTTATTTTGACAGGGCTGAAAAATACATTGAGTTCTCTGAGGTAATAAACACTGAAAAGGAAGAATGCCTTGATGAGAGAGTAAGACTTTCAGGTTTCTGCATGCTCATAAGAAGGAAGCTCTGGGACGATATCGGAGGCTTTGATGAGGATTTTTCTCCGGGATATTTTGAAGATGATGCTTTATCCATGGAGATACTTAAAAGGGGCTTCAGGCTTAAGGTGGTAAAAAACAGTTTTATTTATCATGCCGGAAGTCAGAGCTTTATAAAGACCGATAACTATGAAGAGCTTTTAAAGGAACACAGGGAGCTTTTTATAAAGAAATACGGATTTGATATAATAGATTGCGCTTATGGGGATGAGGTCATACTTTTTAAGCTTCCCTATAAGAAGGAGGATAGCTTCAGAGTTTTGGAGCTTGGCTGCAAATTGGGAGCAGATCTTAAATCTATAAGGAACCGCTATGGAAATGCTTATCTTGCAGGAATAGAATCGGATCCCGCAATTTACGAGATCGCAAGACATACGGAAAATGTTTTTCCTTCTGTAAGAGCCTGTAAGGAAGGGGCAGGAGATGATAAATTCAATGTCCTGATAATTGATCCTTTGCTAATAGCAAAAATGTCCGGGGAGGAAAAGGCGGAGCTTGTGGGCTTGTGCGATCCAACTGCTCTTTTGATAACAAAAAATCCTGTATATGAAAACTTTCCTTTCAAGGATGTGAAACTGATAATATGGGATCTGGATGATACCTTCTGGAAGGGGACTTTAAGCGAAGAGGAGATAGTTCCCATCCCCGAGAATATAGAACTTGTAAAGCAGCTTACTGATAATGGGATCATAAATTCAATTTCATCTAAAAATGATGAAGCTCCTGCTGTTTCAAAGTTAAAGGAAGTGGGGATTTATGATCATTTTGTTTTTAATAATATAAACTGGGATGATAAAGGGACACAGATAAGAGATAAGATTAAAAGAATGGGGCTTAGACCTGAGAATGTTCTCTTTATAGATGATAATGTGAGAAATCTTGAGGAAGCAAGGTATATATCAAAGGATCTGCTTACGGCAACTCCGGACATACTTTTGTATCTTGTGAATTTTGTTATTAAGCTTCATGGAAGTGATCGCTCTCATTCAAGGCTTGATCATTATAAAATCCTTGAAAGCAAGTCAATAGCCATGGATAAGAGCCTGTCAAAGGAGGAATTTCTTTATGACAGTGACATCCATGTTACCATTGATAAAAACTGCCTTGAAGAGCTTGACAGGATCCATGAGCTTTGTATGAGAACAAATCAGTTAAACTATACAAAGAACAGGGACGATAAGGAGCTGCTTACCAGATTTATAGTAAATGACTGGAATGATTCGGCTTATGTAAGGGTCAGAGACAGGTTTGGTGATTACGGTATAGTGGGTTTTTACTGTTTTAATAAAAGAGAAAAGAAGGTAGAGCACTTTTTCTTCTCTTGCAGGGTTCTTGGTATGGGGATCGAGCAGTATGTTTATCAGAAGCTTGGATGTCCCGATATGGAGATAAAGGAGCCTGTTGCAAGTCCTCTTTCAAAGACCTTAAAAACTCCCTGGATAAAGGAAGACAAGGGTCTTGAGATAAAGGAGGATAAGGTCAGAGACTCCAGAGTAAGAGTCCTTTTAAAGGGACCTTGCGATATGAGTGCCATAGAGCCATACCTTACGGGAGGAAATATAACCACAGAATTCAACTATATAAATGAAAAGGGTTTTGTGACAACAGGGCAAAACCATACCATGCATATATATGAGAGTATGGAGCTTTCCGATAAGGAGATAGATGAAATACTAAAAGAGGTTCCCTTTATCATAAGAGGAGACTTTGAGACCAAGCTTTTCAGCGAAGAGTACAGTATAATCTGCTTAAGCCTCCTGCAGGATCTTAGCGCTGGACTCTACAGAAACAGGGAAAGCGGGGCATATATAAGCTTTTCAAGTAAAAACTATGACCTTACTTCTGAAAAATTCAGGGAAAGATTTATAAATAAAAGCATACAGGGTCATGATTTTGACTTTACCGAAGAGATAATAGACAGATTTTCACAAAAATGGGAGTTTATCGGCAACACACCAATAGATCTTCTCCTTCGTAATCTGGATTTCATTTATGATAATGTTAAGGGTAATCCAATATTCCTTATCATACTTGGCAGCGAGGTGGATTACGAGGGCTATAATGAGGAGTTTGACGGACTCTGTGAGATATACAGGGAGGTTAATCCTATAATAAGAGCCTTTGCCGAGGATCATGACAATGTCAGGATAATAGATCCAAGTGACTATATTCATTCTCAGGAGGATTTTAATGACTCCATCAACCATTACAGCAGAAATGTTTACTATGAGATAGCAGGCAAAATATGTGAGTATATAAACGAGGCAGTTGAAAAGCTTGCAAAAGAACAGGGAAGAGTAAAGTATACAGACACCTTTGAAAAAATAGATATTCCCAAGGACTTTTACAGGCCTGAGAAGAGATCCGGCTTCCTTGTGGATGAGACAAGGAAAAAAATATGGGCTGTTCAGCTGGATCTGGTAAAGGAATTTGACAGGGTATGCCAAAAATACGGCCTGACCTACTATATGGATAACGGAACACTTCTGGGTGCCGTAAGACATGAAGGCTATATTCCCTGGGATAATGACATTGATCTGGTTATGATGAGGCCTGATTTTGACAGGCTTAAGAAGCTTGCAGACCGGGAGTTTACGGAGCCCTATGGTTTTCAGGTTTCAGAGGATGTGGAGGGAATGGTCTATTTAAATGCCTTTGGGCGTCTCAGGAATGCCAATACCTCTGCAGTGGAGTTTTATGATGCTCCAAGAGCCAGGAACCAGGGAATATTTATTGATATTTTTGTTTTTGATGATGCCGGGGGTGACGGCAATGAGTCGGAAGTAAAATATAATATGAAGCTGGAGCTTTGGATCGCCTGTACCAATCCGGAGCTTTTGAGGGAAATGGCAGCAGGGGGTCAGACCAACCTTGACAGGGATTCTGTTTATAAGCTTTTAGAGCTGCCGGTTATGGAGAGAGTGGATACCTATGAAAAGTTCTGTCTGGAAAATTTCGGCCTCTCCACTAATATAAAGGTGCTGCAGGATCATACTCCGCCTATGCCAAGATCTTATTTTGACGGGGTTATCTACCTGCCCTTTGAAGGCTTAAGGCTTCCTGCACCTGTTAAGTATGACAGTGTTTTAAAAGCCAGATACGGAAACTATATGAAGCCCGTTATGGCTCCCTCCCAGCATGAGGATATAGAAATGGATCCTCTGCATCCATATTATCTAAAGCTATGGCAGCATAACTCTCAGACAGAAGAAAGGTAAAGAAGATGGAAGAAAACGGTTATCCCTATGTGGAGGATAAGGAGCTTGGCAATGACCTTTTAAAAGCTCTGACTGACAATGAGGGCAAACGGAAAAAAATAATAATATGTTATATAAGCATAAGCGGCCTTGCACAAAATAAAGAGATAGCAATAGGGAAGCTTAGGGAGGTTTTTGCTGTATTTAAGGAAAATAATGAAGCTGTGGCTATGATCTATCATGCCGATCCGGCAATAAAGGAGTTTCTGCAGGGCTATGACAGACAGCTTTTTGAAGCCTACAGTGTCCTTATAGAGAGAATGAAAAGGGAAGCCTTCTTTATATATGATGAGAGTCTTGATAATCACTTCTTGGCAAGACTATGCGACGGCTTTTACGGAGATAACGGAAATCTGATGTATCATTGCATACAGGCAAAAAAGCCGGTTATGTGTATAAATTATGAGATAAGGGACGGCAGTGACCATGTTCTGGAGGATGAGGGGACTTATCCTTTGGAGGATATGGAAGCTAAAGCATCGATGAATGGTAATAAGGGCTTAGGGTATGACAACTATGATGTGCTTATAGTTATAACCCTGGCGGATTATGACAGGGTTAAAAGAAATTATAAAAGACTCTCTGAAAATATTCCGGGCAGAAGGATCATATTCATAGGAAGCAGGGAGGTTGGAGAAAGAGTCAGGGAGGACAATATTTCCGAAAGGTTTGACTTCATAGATGAAAATGACCTTATACCCTATGAAAATGTAGAAAGGGTAATGAAGGAAATCCTTAAGGTGGATGAGATACCCCGGGGAATGGTGGGCTGGTATTACCAGCAGTTTCTAAAGATGAGCTACTCTGATATCTGCAGGGATGACTATTATATGACCTGGGACGGAGATACTATCCCCTGCAGAAGCTTTTCCATGTTTGATAAGGATGGAACTCCCTTCTTTGATCTGAAGCAGGAGTATTGCGAAAACTATTTTATAACCCTTGGAAGACTCTTTCCGGGAATGAAAAAATGCATTGATAAGTCCTTTATATCGGAGCATATGCTTATGAAAAAGGAGTTTATGCTTGAGATGATAAGGGCTATTGAAGGGGATGAAAGGCTATGCGGCAGTAAATACTATGAGAGGATACTCCGCAGCATAGACATTGATAAGATGAAGGCTTCAAGCTTTTCTGAATTTGAGACCTATGGAAGTTATGTTTCTCTTAAGCATTTTGGAGCCTATAAGCTCAGGGACTGGCATTCCTTCAGATACTGCGGAAACTTTTTTGATCCGGATACTATCACCGAAGAGGATTTTGAGTGGCTTTCCAAGGACTTTGAAGCGGTTTCCTTTGAAAAGAGAGCAAACAGAACTCCGGAGTCCATGGCCATCTTTACCAATCCCAAGTACAGAGCCAGGCTAAGTGCGAGACAGATAGTTGAAGCCATTCAGGAGGAATCGGAAGGTTATAAGGAGGTATGGTAATTGGGAGCTGACGCTTGCCTGAATATGGTGTTTTACAGATACGGATCCATATGCGAGCCTGATATGATAGATGCCTTTAAGTCTGCAGGACTTAAAGTTTTTGAAATAGATGAAGAAATAAAAAATAAGGAAATACTTCCATCGAGACAGGTAGAGCTTGTGGACAGGGAAATAAGGAGACATGGACCTCTTTTTGTATTCAGTATAAATTTCTTTCCCGCTCTGGCGGAGATATGTTCCATTCATGGTACATTTTATCTGTGTCAGACAGTGGATTCTCCTGTTAATCAGCTCTTTTCCCGGTCAATAACAAAAAAAACCAACAGGATCTTTTTATTTGACAAGGGACAGTACAGAAGGTTTCATGGCTACAATGAAGGGAGAATATTTCATCTTCCCCTCTCTGCAAATGTGGAAAGATATGACAGGGTTATATCTTCCATAGGAGAAGAGGACAGAAAAAAGTATTCAAATGACATAGCTTTTGTGGGATCCCTGTATTCTGAAAAAAACGACTTAAACAAGGCTACGGATATAAGTCCTTATACAAAAGGTTATATAGACGGCCTGATCAACAGTCAGAAGTCGGTTTACGGAGCCTTCTTTATAGAAGATGCCCTTAATGACAGGGTGATCAAGGAGCTTAAAGAAATATTTCCCGAGCTTTTCAGATTTGATAAGGCCATAGAGGAAACAGACAGCTATATTGCCGCAAACTCTCTTATAGCACCGGGAATAGCCGAAAGGGAAAGGGTAGAGACCCTTAATATGCTGGCAAAAAGCTTTAAGGTAACCTTATATACAAGAAGCGACAGAGGGGAGCTTTCGGGAGTTGATGTAAGAGGGGGTGTTTCCACTCATTTGGAAATGCCTAAAATCTTCAATCTTTCCAAGATAAATTTAAATATGACAGTCAGATCCATAGAAAGCGGTCTGCCTCTCAGGATCTTTGATATAATGGCCTGTGGGGGCTTTGTAATAACTAACTATCAGGAAGAGCTTTCAGAGCATTTTGAAGTGGGAAAAGAGGTGGAAATGTATTCCGATCCTTTGGAATTAAAAGAAAAATGTGACTACTATCTAAGACATGATGAGGAAAGAAGGAAGATAGCTCAAAGGGGCTATGAAAAGGTGAAAAATGAACATAGCTGTAAGAAAAGAGTAAAAGATATGATAGAAAGGGTGGTAAGTGATATATAATGGCAAAGTATGATTATCTTATAGTTGGGGCAGGGATATTTGGTTCGGTATTTGCATATGAAGCAGGCAAGGCTAATAAAAGGTGTCTGGTCATAGACAAAAGAGACCATATAGCCGGCAATATTTACACAAAAAAAATCGAAGGGATAAACGTTCATAAATACGGAGCCCATATATTCCATACAAGCAATAAGGATATATGGGACTACATGAATTCCTTTGTGGATTTTAACAGGTATACAAATTCTCCTCTGGCAAGGTATAAGGATGAATTATATAATCTTCCTTTTAACATGAATACCTTTCACGCTCTCTGGGGTGTAAGGACTCCCCAGGAGGCTAAAGCAAAAATTGAAGAACAAAAGGAAGAGGCTCTTAAGCTTATGGAGAAAAAGGGCATAAGGGAACCGGGAAACCTTAAGGAACAGGCTATATCCCTGGTGGGAAAGGATATTTATGAAAAGCTGATCGAGGGCTATACGGAAAAACAATGGGGGAAGAGGGCAACCGAGCTTCCGGCCTTTATAATAAAGAGACTGCCCGTAAGATTTACCTACGATAACAATTACTTTAATGATCTTTATCAGGGTATTCCCATAGGAGGTTATACCGGCATAGTTGAAAAAATGCTGGAGAATACAGAGGTAAGGTTGTCATGCGATTTCTTTGAAAACAGAGAAGAATATTTAAAGATAGCCGACAAGATAGTTTTTACCGGAATGATAGATGAATTTTACGATTACAGATTTGGAGAGCTTGAGTACAGAAGTCTCAGATTTGAAACGGAAACTCTTGATATGGAAAACTATCAGGGTAATGCAGTAGTTAATTATACAGAGTATGAGGTACCTTATACCAGGATAATAGAGCATAAGCATTTCGAGTATGGCACTCAGGAAAAGACCGTAATAACCAGAGAGTATCCAAAAAGCTGGAAAAAGGGAGATGAGCCCTACTATCCCATGAATGATGAAAAGAACAATGCCTTATTTGCAAAATACAGAGAGCTGGCGGATAAGGAGGAAAGGGTTATTTTCGGAGGAAGACTCGGAGAATACAAGTACTACGATATGCATCAGGTTGTGGAAAGGGCTCTTAAGGCTGTAAACGAAGAGCTGTAAAAACTGTAAATGGGGACAGTAAAGAAAAAATATAAAAATAAAAAGGCAAAAAAAAACCGGTAAGCACTGTATGAAAATACTTTTGCCTGCCGGTTTAACAATATCCGCTGAATAACATTCCGGAATAATTACTTGTCACATAAGGTGCCGAGAAATTATGTCCGGGATTTTTATATTCCACTATCTTTCTATTGGTATACTGCATGGGATCCAGAGCGATCTCTGAGGTCTTCTTAAGAATGGAATCAGCAAAATCCTTTATGGCCGAAAGCTTGTCAGTGGAGGATTCATCCTCCAATAAGGCTGATTTGAATTTTTCGGTGTTAAAGGAAAGCTTGGCATCGGTGGAAAGATTTATTCCCAGATCCTCAAGCCCCTTGCTGAACCTGGTGGTCAGGGATTTCATTTCATTTACCAGGGTTTTTGAATAGGGCTGCTGCTCTGCATAGCGGGATGTATTATCAATAAAACCGTTATAGCCCTCAAGCAGCTTGTTAACATTGTCTATAAGGGATTCCACATCCGTTTTAAATCCTATATTTACCTCTTCTCCTTCCGCGGTTGGAGCCACCAGAGTAAGATCCAGTATGTCATCTACCGTAAAGTGATTGCCGGAAGCGCTTTTCTCATTTCCGTTTAAAGTAAATACTGCATTTTGGGGTGGAGCTGAAATATTGGACATACCAAGATAGTCAACGATCCCACTTGCTTTGCTGGTTTTATTATCGGAAATCGAAAACTGAAGCTCTGAATCCTTCCTTGTTCCCGTTTCCTCAGAGCTGAGCTTAAGTGCAGTTCTGCCCTCTTCATCATATACAAGCTCGGCGCTGATCCCGATCTGAGCTCTTGTTATGAGCTTTTGAAGCTTATCCTGGATAGTTTTGTTGCTGTCATTTTCACCTATGTTAAACTGGAATTCGTAGTCTGTATCCTTTGAATGCAGATCAAAGGAATAGGTATCAGCCTCCAAAGGGATCTTTTCATCGGGAGACAAAAAGTTACCCGTATTTTCCTGCCTGCTTGCAAGCTGTTTGACGGAAAGACTGAATTCGCCTACTTCCTCTTCAGCTTTTTTATTTCCTATATATCCGGCTAAAACCTTTGTTTCATCACTTGATGAAACGGTTTTCTTGGAAAGGAGATCCTCCTCATCCGAATGAGAAAGGGAAGCAATGGTATTTTTTAAACTCCTTGAGTTTTCCTTTAAATCTATAACATAGTTCTTTGTAGCTTCGCTGTCATCCAATAAAAAGAGAGGGGAATCTTTGCTTTTTTCGACTATAGAATTATAAACACCACGCAGCTCACTCTTCTTATGCGTATCATACTTGGTATTAGAACGCATAGGACTGTAGGTGGTATTAATCTGGTTATATATGCTATTTAATACAGCTAGATCTGCCATGTTGCCCCTCCTTTCTTCCTTGAATGGATACACTTTGGCAAAATCAATTTCGCCTATCCGCTTGCAGGATCAGATCGGCCTTATCTGAAAATGCAGTCGGAACGTGTGGGCATATTAAGACAATTTGGTACTTATATACTACTACATTACAGGTCAAAAATCAATATTTTTTGATAAATAACACTGTAATTTTTTCAGTAAAATAGGGCTTTTTTGACTCTTTTTAACTATATCTTGTGGTCTGAAAGAAAAGGAAAAAATTATAATAATTTTAGAAAATTTCTCCTTTTTCCTTCTTTCAGGTTGACGGGTAAAATAAAGAGTGGGAAAATTATAGATAAACATTTTAATGATCAAGGGGAATAGGAGATCACATGATCAAAGATCAATGGTATGCCATATTATGGTCGAAGGAGCTTAAGGAAGGAAAGGCTGTTGGAGTAAAGAGATTTGGGGAAAAGCTGCTGCTTTACAGGGATGAGTCAGGCAGGGCAAACTGTGTGGCAGATGCCTGTGCTCACAGAGGCGCCAGCCTGTCAAAGGGATGTGTAAGATCGGGAAGGATCCAGTGTCCCTTTCATGGGATAGAATATGGAAGAGACGGCAGCTGTGTATTCATTCCCTCGGAAGGCAGAGCTGCAGGGAATGACTATAAAAGATTTAAGCTTAAGTGCTATAAGACCTATGAAGCAGGGGATATAATCTTTGTCTGGTACGGAGAAGGTGAGCCTGAAGGCAAGCCGGATTATTTTGAGATCATTGAAGATAAAAGCTTTGTTTACAGCCATTTTAATGACCACTGGGGAGTGGATTATTCAAGAGTAATAGAGAATCAGCTGGATGTATCACATCTGGCATTTGTACACAAAAGCACCATAGGAAGGGGAGGGAAAAGTCTGGTTAACGGGCCTAAGGTTATATGGCTTGATGAAAATACCCTGCAGACCAGCGCCAATAATGAAGTGGACAGGGGACAGACGCCAAAAAGTGCCGAGGAAAGCATAATAAAGAATACCAATCTTACCTTTAAATTTCCCAATATGTGGCTGAATCATATTACAGACAAGATAATGGTGCTTGCTTTTTTTATACCGGTGGATGATGAAAACAGTATAATAGCCCTGAGATTTTATAACAGGATCACGGGGATCAGAGCCATAGACAGCTTTATAGCCCTTTTTGGCAAATGGGCCAATAAGATTATCGAGCGCCAGGATAAAAGGATAGTTGAAACTCAGCTGCCTAAAAAAAGCAGCCTCAGAATGAATGAAAAGCTTGTCAGTGCAGACATGCCTATAATAAAGTACAGAGAAAGAAGAGAAGAGCTTATTAAAAAAGCCTGATGGGAAGAGAGAAGCAGAAAATATGAAGAAAGCGTTATTGATAATAAATGTTACGTCCGGAAAAGCTCTGCTGTCTAAGAGACTTGCAGATCTGATCGAGTTTTTTATGCAATGCGGATATGAGATAAGGGTACATATAATCAATCCGGAAAAGGGTCTTACGTTAAAGCAGCTCAAGAAAGAGGAAGTGAAGGAATATGACCTTGTGGTCCTTGGGGGAGGAGACGGGACTCTTAACAGTTTTATAAATTATTTAATGGAAATTGATGAAAGACCTGTGATAGGTTACCTTCCATCCGGAAGTACCAACGATTTTGCAAAATCCATCGGCATACCTGCGGATCTTAATAAGGCCTGTAATGTTATAAGAAAAGGCGAACTCTTCACCTATGATATCGGCAGCTTTAACGACAAGTATTTTAATTATGTTGCCGCCTTTGGAGCCTTTGCGGAGGTCAGCTTTGCTACGGATCAGAACATGAAAAATGCCATAGGCTATGCTGCCTATGTTTTAAATGCCATTAAGGATATACCCCAGAGCATAGGTTATTCAAAACATCTGCATATCGAAACAGACACAAAAACAATAGAGGGAGATTATGTGTTCGGAGCTGTGAGCAATTCGGTTTCCGTAGGAGGTTTAAAGCTTTACGGGAATACCCCTGTGGGGCTGGATGACGGCAAGCTTGAGCTCCTTTTGATAAAGACTCCCCAGGTTGTTACGGATTTTTCCTATATACTAAATGCAATTAGTACAGGGGATCTCAATAATGAGTTTGTAAGTCTGATACAGATAAAGTATGCCAACATAAGCTCTGAAGAGGAGATCACCTGGTCTATAGACGGAGAGTTTGGCGGAAAATGCAGAGAAACCAAAATAGGTATCGTTGAAAAGGCCATAACAATAAAGTCCGGGCTGAAAGCAGTGAGAAAAAATAATTGACGAATCAGGGATACTGTGTTATATTAGTCTTCGGTTTGAGGGCTAAGCCCTTTTTTTCGTGATTAAATAAATTTAACACGTCTGGCAAAATGCCGTAAAAGTAATGAAAATCCGGAGGTAAGAATAATGAGAACTAGGATTACTCTTGCTTGCACAGAATGCAAGAATCGTAATTATGACACAACAAAAGATAAAAAGACTCATCCCGACAGGATGGAGACTAAGAAGTATTGCAGATTCTGCAAGGCTCATACACTTCATAAGGAGACCAAGTAATCATCCTATAGGAAAGGGCAGGATCTTGGCCCTTCTTTACTGTGTCAGATAAAGAGAGACTTGTTATGGAGTCTTCAAAGGTCTGCTTAGGGGCATGACCCCTGTCTATTGATTTAAGAAGCCGGCAGTTTGCCGGGAAAAAGGAGTTATTTATGAGTGACGAGAATAAGGCTGCAGTAAAATCAGCAGATAAGTCTAAAGATAAAGGAAGTTGGTTTAAGGGGCTTAAGGCAGAGTTTAATAAGATAGTCTGGGAGAGCCGCGACAATGTTACCAAACAGACCATAGCAGTGGTTGTCGTTTCTTTGGTACTTGGTGTCATAATAGCTATATTGGATCTGATCTTACAATATGGTGTGGATTTTATAGTGGGACTGTAGGCATAAATTATAATGTCCCGGGCAGTGTGAAATGATCTGTACACATCTTGACATTGGAAGATCGAAAGGAGAAGGATATGGCGGAATATAACAGTACGGAAGCGGGCTGGTATGTGGTTCACACCTATTCCGGATATGAAAATAAAGTAAAGGCAAACATTGAAAAGGCTATTGAGAACAGACATCTTGAGGAGGAGATCTTAGAGGTAAGAGTTCCTATGCAGGATGTCACCGAATTAAAGAACGGCGTAAGGAAGACTACTTCAAAAAAGCTGTTTCCGGGGTATGTTCTTATAAATATGTATATGAATGATGTAACCTGGTATGTTGTAAGAAACACCAGAGGTGTTACAGGATTTGTGGGACCGGGAAGCAAGCCTGTTCCCCTTACGGAAAATGAGATGAAGCCTTTGGGTATCAAAACCGATAATGTGTTTATTGATTTTGCCGAGGGTGATACAGTGGCCGTTGTAGCCGGGGTCTGGAAGGACACCGTGGGAGTTATCCAGCGTATGGACATGGGTAAGCAGGCGGCTACAATAAATGTAGAGCTTTTTGGTCGTGAAACACCGGTTGAAATAAGCTTTACCGAAATAAGCAAGATGGACTGAAGCAAGTAGGTCAAGGATATTTATCAATCAGAGTTCATAGGATTTTCCTGTTAATATACAAGATCGGGTGAAAACCCATCCGTTGAACTGTGGGAGGAGCAATAAAGCTCCGCCACTACCACATTTATAGGAGGAAGAAAAAATGGCAAAAAAGGTAGAAGGCTATATTAAGCTGCAGATCCCTGCCGGAAAAGCTACACCGGCACCCCCGGTTGGTCCTGCTCTTGGTCAGCATGGTGTCAACATCGTGGAGTTTACAAAGCAGTTTAATGCCAGAACAGCAGACAAGGGAGATGTTATAATCCCTGTAGTGATCACAGTGTACGCTGACAGAAGCTTTAGTTTTATAACTAAGACTCCTCCGGCAGCAGTTCTGATCAAGAAGGCATGCAACATTAAGTCAGGTTCAGGAGTTCCCAACAAGAACAAGGTTGCAGTTCTCTCAAAGGATAAGTTAAGAGAGATAGCAGAGACCAAGATGCCGGATCTTAATGCAGCAAGCATTGAAGCAGCAATGAGTATGATAGCAGGAACAGCCAGAAGCATGGGCGTTACTGTAGAAGAATAAGGAGGTAGCAGGATTGAAACACGGTAAGAAATATAACGAGGCCGCAAAGCTTGTTGATCGTGCTACACAGTACGACCCCAAGGAGGCTATTTCGTTAGTTAAGAAAACAGCAACAGCAAAGTTTGACGAGACAGTAGAGGTTCATATAAAGACCGGTTGTGACGGACGTCACGCCGAGCAGCAGATCCGTGGAGCAGTTGTACTGCCAAACGGAACAGGTAGAGTAACAAGGGTGCTGGTATTTGCCAAGGGCGATAAGCTGGCAGAGGCAGAGGCAGCCGGAGCAGATCACGTAGGAGGAGATGAGCTCATTCCCAAGATCCAGAATGAGGGATGGCTTGATTTCGACGTAGTTGTAGCAACTCCCGATATGATGGGTGTTGTAGGCCGTCTCGGTAAGGTTTTGGGACCTAAGGGTCTTATGCCAAATCCTAAGGCCGGTACAGTAACAATGGATGTTACCAAGGCTGTTAATGATATTAAAGCAGGTAAGATCGAGTATCGTCTTGATAAGACAAATATCATTCACGTTCCCGTAGGAAAGGCTTCCTTCACAGAAGAAAAGCTTGCGGAAAACTTTGATACACTTATGGACGCCATAGTTAAGGCTAAGCCCAGCTCTCTTAAGGGACAGTACTTAAGAAGCATTGTGTTAAGCACAACTATGGGACCGGGAGTTAAGGTGTCTACTGCAAAATATTGATCAATTATACACGTTTAAGAGAATGCATGGGAATCCCTTGCAGGGCTTTTGGGCGGACTCTTAATAAAAACGAGATACCACGGCTTACCGGTCGTGGTATTTTCTTATAACGGCCATGGTTTAAGCTTTCAGGGAAGGATCAAATTTTATATCCTTTGGGATAAGGGGATCTTATAAAGGTTTTGTTTATGAAGAAGAAGTTTATTGTTATATTTTTTATATCCTTATTACTTATATCAGCCTTTTTGGGATGCAGGGAAGGTGACAGTGGTAAAGAGTCCCCTTTCAAGGTTGAAAAAAGAAGCGAAGGGGAAGGAGATATCCCTGTTATTTCCATGGAGGAAGATAAAAAGGATAAGGAGGAAGAGACTTCGGAGCAGGAGCCTCCCCTTATAGTCGTAAATACAGAGGGGGATACTGAATATGAGCCTATAGATCTTGAACCTGAGGAATATCTGTGGGATTTTGAAAGCCGGATCTTTTCCAAGGAAACCGCAAGTGAGGAAGAAGCAGTCTTAGCCTTTGCCGGAGATATTTCCTTTGCAGAGGGATATAGCAATATGTCCAAGCTTCATGATAACAATGATGATATAAATACAGTTATAAAGCCGGAAGTTATGAAGGGGATAAAGGAAGCGGATATATTCATGGTAAATAATGAGTTCCCTTATAGTAACAGAGGCAGCAAAAATGAGGGTAAGACCTTTTCCTTTAGAGCAAGACCCGAAAGCGTGAGATTCCTAAAGGATATGGAGGTCGATATTGTTTCCCTTGCAAATAACCATGCCTTTGACTATGGG
The DNA here is from genome assembly GCA_024680675.1 of Lachnospiraceae bacterium. Classification (GTDB taxonomy): domain Bacteria; phylum Bacillota; class Clostridia; order Lachnospirales; family Lachnospiraceae; genus UBA2868. Next base: position 18,933 of record JAILBX010000038.1, read on the forward strand.
GAGGAGGCTCTTATTGACTCCATGGATATACTAAAGGAAGCAGATATTCCCTTTGTTGGAGCGGGACACAATATATCAGAGGCTATGCAGCCTGTTTATTTTAAGGTGAATAAGAAGCTTTTGGCCATAACCTCTGCAACTCAGATAGAAAGGACAGGGAACCCGGAAAGTAAGGAGGCTACTGAGAGCTCGGCGGGAGTTTTAAGAACTTTAAATGCCGAAAAAATGGTGAAATGCATTAAAGAAGCAGAGGAAAAAGCTGATTTTGTCATTGTTTTTGTCCACTGGGGTTCTGAGAACACAGATCTGGTAGAGGCATCTCAGAGAGAGCTTGCAAAAAAGTATGTTGAAGCCGGGGCTGATGCGGTGATAGGCGCCCATCCCCATTGTCTACAGGGTATAGATTATGTGGAGGGGGTTCCTGTTTTTTACAGTCTTGGTAATTTCTGGTTCAATTCCAGAAGGGTGGATACCGGTTATCTTAAACTGACGCTTAATACAAGCGGGGAGGATTGCTCCATAAAGGAGCTTAGATTTGTTCCCTGCATACAGAACGGTCTGACCACAAGCCTTGCAAATGAGGATGAGGCGAAAAGGATCTGTGAATATATACAGGGCATTTCAAATCATGCAAGTATTTCCCAGGATGGAGTCATAAGCTACTCGGAGCAGGATAATAATATTCAAAATGGACAGAACACATCTCCTTCCAAGGATTTTATAAAGAAACAGGATGAAGTGCCGGAGAACCAGGAAAATCCGGAGGGACTATCGGATCCTGCAGCGCTTTTAAATCAGCTGCCTCTTCCGGAAGGAACTGCTGATGAGACTATAAGCCAGGGACAATAGTGATCCCTCTTTCTGCTCCTTATAAAAAAATCTTGACAAGAATAAGCTTATGTGGTAATTTCTATAAGGTTGTAAAACCATACCGAAGACAGCAGGTGCCGGGTATCATATACCAGAGGCGTAAGTGTTCGCCTGCCGAGGAGAAAAAGAGTATTTGGATAGTATTATCTTTATATACCTTGCTTCGTGTCTTCGAGGCCGGGTTTTTTTATTTGTATATATATAGCTTAGCTGTAAGGACTGCCTTGCCATGGTAAGCTTTAAGGATAAAAATACCAAGCCTGAATAATACTAAATTAAGGAGGTAAAAAATGGCTAAGGTTGAGTTGAAGAAACCTATAGTAGAGGAAATTTCCGAAAACGTAAAAGATGCTCAGTCTGTAGTAGTGGTTGACTATCGTGGATTGACCGTTGCTGAAGATACAGATTTAAGAAGGCAGCTTCGTACGGCCGGAGTAGTCTACAAGGTTTACAAAAACACAATGATGAACTTTGCTTTTAAGGGAACTGAATTTGAAAGCCTGCTTCCTCATCTTGAGGGACCCAGTGCCATAGCTGTATCCAAGGATGATGCTACAGCTCCCGCAAGAGTACTTGCAAAGTTTGCTAAAACAGCGCCTAAGCTTGAGATCAAGGGCGGCGTTGTAGAGGGAGTTTACTATGATGCAAAAGGAATGCAGGACATAGCAAAGATCCCTTCAAGAGAAGAACTCTTGTCAAAGTTACTTGGTTCTATACAGTCACCTATTACAAACTTTGCCCGCGTTATGAACCAGCTTGCTGAAAAGGGCGGAGCAGGGGCAGTAGAACCAAAGGCCGAAGCAGCCGCTCCCGCTGAGGAAGCAAAGGCTGAAGAGCCCGCAGCAGAATAATTTAAGAAGAATTGTAAAAAGATTAGAGATAATACGGAGGAAAATAATAATGGCAAAATTATCTACAGCAGAAATCATTGATGCTATTAAAGAGTTAACAGTTTTAGAGTTAAATGACCTTGTAAAGGCTTGTGAGGAAGAGTTTGGCGTATCTGCAGCAGCAGGTGTTGTAGTTGCAGCAGCAGGCGGAGATGCCGGTGCAGCAGCAGAAGAGAAGACCGAGTTCGATGTTGAGCTTACAGAGGTTGGAGCTGAGAAGGTTAAGGTTATCAAGGCAGTTCGTGAAGCAACCGGCTTAGGACTTAAGGAAGCTAAGGATCTTGTTGACAGCGCTCCCAAGGTTATCAAGGAAGCAGCTGCTAAGGAAGAGGCTGAGGAGCTTAAGAAGAAGCTTGAGGAAGTTGGAGCTAAGGTTACACTTAAGTAATTGCTTCCATCTGAAAAGCGATTTTCGGTTTTTGAAAAAAGAATATTATTTTATTCAAAGTTAAAATAAACATTGACAAAGAAGAAGAGCTTGTGGTATTATGTATGATGCGCTATTTTGGAAACACAGGCTCTTTTTTGATGCCTTGTAAAATCTTCCTAAAATATGGGCAAAAAAAAATAAATGGGGTGAAACGTCGATGGAAAAGAACAGGATACGTCCTACTTTTGCAGGTAAGAACATAAGAATGAGCTACTCCAGACAGAAGGAAGTTCTTTCTATGCCTAATCTGATTGAAGTTCAGAAGAATTCTTACAAATGGTTTTTGGACGAAGGTCTGAAAGAAGTATTTAGTGACATCTCGCCGATAATGGATTATAACGGACACTTAAGCCTTGAATTTGTTGACTTTAAGCTTTGTGAGGAGGACGTTAAATATTCAATTGAAGAGTGTAAGGAAAGAGATGCCACCTATGCTGCTCCTCTTAAGGTTAATGTACGACTTTATAACAGGGAGAGCGGTGAGATTATCAGTCACGACATTTTCATGGGTGATCTTCCACTTATGACAGCAACTGGAACCTTCGTCATAAACGGCGCAGAAAGAGTAATCGTAAGCCAGTTAGTCAGATCTCCCGGGATCTACTATGCCATAAGCCATGATAAATTCGGTAAAAGGCTGTTTTCATCCACAGTTATACCAAACAGAGGTGCATGGTTGGAATATGAAACCGATTCCAATGATGTTTTCTTTGTGCGTGTTGACAGAACAAGAAAGGTTCCTGTAACTGTTCTTATAAGGTCTTTGGGAATAGGAACAAATCAGGAGATAATCGATCTTTTTGGAGATGAGCCTAAGATCATGGCTTCCTTTGCAAAGGATACTGCCACAAACTATCAGGAAGGTCTTTTGGAGCTTTACAGAAAGATCCGTCCCGGAGAGCCTCTCACGGTTGAAAGTGCAGAGAGCCTTATCACGGCTATGTTCTTTGATCCCAGAAGGTATGACCTTGCCAAGGTGGGAAGATATAAATTTAATAAAAAACTGTCATTTAAGAAGAGGATAAGCGGTCATATCCTGGCAGAGGATGCAGTAAACCAGGAAACAGGTGAGATCATTGCCAGTGCCGGAGAAAAGGTGACTGTTGAGCTTGCAGAGACCATTCAGAATGCAGGTATCCCTTATGTTATGATACAAACAGAGGAGAGGAACGTTAAGGTTCTCTCCAATATGATGGTTGACATAAATACTTATGTTGAATGTGAGCCTAAGGATTTGGGTATCACAGAGCTTGTATACTATCCTAAGCTTAAGGAAATACTGGATGAATGCGCAGATGATCCGGAAGCTCTTTCCGATGCCATTATGTCCAATGTTCATGAGCTTATACCAAAGCATATCACCAAGGAAGATATTTTAGCTTCAATAAACTATAATATCCATCTTGAATACGGAATCGGTAATGATGATGATATCGATCATCTTGGTAACAGACGTATAAGAGCGGTTGGTGAGCTTTTACAGAACCAGTACAGAATAGGTCTTTCCAGACTGGAAAGAGTTGTCAGAGAGCGTATGACCACCCAGGATCTTGAGGGGATATCACCTCAGGCTCTTATCAATATCAAGCCGGTAACTGCAGCAGTCAAGGAGTTCTTCGGTTCATCCCAGCTGTCCCAGTTTATGGATCAGAACAATCCTTTGGGTGAGCTCACTCATAAGAGACGTCTTTCAGCTTTGGGACCGGGTGGTCTTTCCAGAGACCGTGCAGGTTTCGAGGTCAGAGACGTTCACTATTCTCACTATGGAAGAATGTGTCCCATTGAGACCCCTGAAGGTCCCAACATCGGACTTATCAACTCTCTTGCATCCTACGCAAGGATAAATGAGTATGGATTTATAGAAGCACCCTATAGAAAGATAGATCATTCCGATCCCAAGAATCCTGTGGTAACGGACGAGGTTGTATATATGACAGCCGATGAAGAGGATAATTACCATGTAGCTCAGGCCAGTGAGGCTCTGGATGCAGAGGGTCATTTTGTAAGGAATATGGTTTCCGGTCGTTACAGAGAGGAAACCCAGGAATATGATAAGTCCATGTTTGATTTTATGGACGTATCTCCCAAGATGGTATTCTCTGTGGCTACAGCCCTTATTCCCTTCCTTGAGAATGATGATGCCAACCGTGCCCTTATGGGATCCAACATGCAGCGTCAGGCGGTTCCCCTTCTTTTAACCGAGGCTCCCGTAGTGGGGACAGGTATGGAACCCAAGGCAGCAGTTGACTCCGGAGTCTGCGTAGTGGCAAAGAAGTCGGGAACAATAGAAAGCGTTGTTTCAAATGAGATAAAAATGGCTAATGATGACGGTTCAAAGGATGTTTATCGTCTTATGAAGTTTATGCGAAGCAACCAGTCAAACTGTTACAATCAAAGGCCAATAGTAAATAAAGGCGAGCATGTTGAGGCAGGTCAGGTAATTGCCGATGGACCTTCAACCTCAAACGGCGAGCTGGCACTGGGCAAGAACCCTCTTATAGCCTTTATGACCTGGGAAGGCTATAACTACGAGGATGCGGTTCTTTTAAGTGAAAGACTTGTTCAGGATGATGTCTATACCTCGGTTCATCTTGAAGAGCATGAGTCTGAAGCGAGAGATACCAAGCTTGGAGCAGAAGAGATCACAAGAGATGTGCCCGGAGTAGGTGAGGATGCTCTTAAGGATCTGGATGATAGAGGTATCATAAGGATAGGAGCAGAGGTCAGGGCAGGTGATATCCTTGTGGGAAAGGTAACTCCCAAGGGAGAGACTGAGCTGACTGCTGAAGAGAGACTTTTAAGAGCCATATTCGGTGAGAAGGCAAGAGAAGTCAGAGATACCTCCTTAAAGGTGCCTCATGGAGAATACGGAATAGTAGTTGATGCAAAAATCTTTTCAAGAGAAAACGGAGATGAGCTTCCTCCGGGAGTAAATCAGTCCGTAAGAATATATATAGCCCAAAAGAGAAAAATATCCGTTGGAGATAAGATGGCCGGACGTCATGGTAACAAGGGTGTTGTTTCAAGAGTGCTTCCCGTAGAGGATATGCCTTACCTGCCAAACGGACGTCCTGTGGATATAGTCCTTAATCCTTTGGGTGTGCCTTCACGTATGAATATCGGTCAGGTTTTGGAGATCCACTTATCCCTGGCTGCCAAGGCACTGGGCTTTAATGTTTCCACACCTGTCTTTGACGGTGCCGATGAGAAGGATATCGTTGAGACCTTAAAGCTTGCAAATGACTATGTAAATCTGCCCTTTGATGAAATTGAAGCCAGGGCGGAGGCAGAAAAGGCAGGACTTCCTTACGAGGAGGGTAAAGAAACCTTTGCAGGAAAACATAGAGATGAATTAAATGAAGAAGTATTTGATTATCTGTCAGAAAACAGAGCTCACAGAGAATTGTGGAAGGGAGTTCCCATTTCCGAGGATGGTAAGGTAAGACTTCGTGATGGACGTACCGGAGAATACTTCGACAGTCCCGTTACTATAGGACACATGCATTATCTGAAGCTTCATCATCTGGTTGATGATAAGATTCATGCCCGTTCTACCGGACCATACTCACTGGTTACCCAGCAGCCCCTTGGAGGAAAGGCCCAGTTTGGTGGTCAGCGTTTCGGAGAGATGGAAGTTTGGGCTCTTGAGGCATATGGCGCTTCATATACTCTTCAGGAGATATTAACAGTTAAGTCTGATGACGTTATCGGTCGTGTTAAGACTTACGAGGCAATAATAAAGGGTGAAAATGTTCCTGATTCAGGAATTCCCGAGTCCTTTAAGGTTCTCTTGAAGGAGCTGCAGTCTCTGGGACTTGATGTGAGAGTACTCAGAGAAGACAACTCGGAGGTTGAGATCGGAGAAACAGTTGATTACGGAAATACCGATTTCAAGTCTATACTTGAAGAGGATTCGAGAAGGTACAGGGATTCACAGAGAGACTTTGCCGATAACGGATATACAGCACAGGAATTTGACAGTAATGGCCAGCTGAACGATATTGACGAGGATGACAGTTCTGACGAGGACGATATGTATGAATCAGATTCTTTCGAAGATGATATGGTACTTGATGGCGATTTAGACCAGTGATCGATAACAAAACTTTTGGAAGGAGTGCCAAGAAATGCCGGATAACAAGCAAGAAGGATATCAGCCGTTAAGCTTTGATGCCATAAAGATAGGGCTGGCATCACCTGAAAAGATAAGGGAGTGGTCAAGAGGTGAAGTAAAAAAGCCCGAGACCATAAACTACAGAACACTTAAGCCCGAGAAAGACGGCCTGTTCTGTGAAAAAATATTTGGACCCAGTAAAGACTGGGAGTGTCACTGCGGTAAATACAAGAAGATCCGTTACAGAGGCGTTATCTGTGACAGATGTGGCGTAGAGGTTACCAAGGCAAGTGTAAGACGTGAGCGTATGGGTCACATTGAGCTGGCAGCACCGGTTTCACATATTTGGTATTTTAAGGGTATACCCAGCCGTATGGGACTTATACTTGATATATCTCCAAGGAATCTGGAGAAGGTTTTGTATTTTGCCAATTATATAGTTTTGGATCCCGGAAGTACGGATCTGAAATATAAGCAGATACTTACGGAAAAAGAGTATCAGGAAGCTTACAATGAGTGGGGCAGAGAGTTCAGAGTAGGCATGGGAGCAGAGTCTGTAAAGGAGCTGCTTATGTCTATAGATCTGGAAAAGGATGCCGAAGAATTAAAGACAGAGCTGGAAGAATCTTCAGGTCAGAAGAGAGCCAAAATAATAAAGAGGCTTGAGGTGGTTGAAGCCTTCAGAGAGTCAGGAAATAAACCTGAATGGATGATCATGGACGTTATTCCTGTTATTCCTCCGGATTTAAGACCTATGGTTCAGCTGGATGGAGGCAGATTTGCAACCTCTGACCTTAATGATCTGTATCGTAGGATAATAAACAGAAATAATCGTTTGAAGAGACTCTTGGAGCTTGGAGCACCGGATATCATTGTCAGAAATGAAAAAAGAATGCTTCAGGAAGCCGTTGATGCTCTTATTGATAACGGCAGAAGGGGAAGACCTGTAACAGGCCCCGGAAACAGAGCTCTCAAGTCCCTTTCAGATATGTTAAAGGGTAAGTCGGGACGTTTCCGTCAGAACCTTTTGGGAAAGCGTGTTGACTATTCAGGTCGATCAGTTATCGTGGTTGGACCGGAGCTAAAGATATATCAGTGCGGATTACCCAAGGAGATGGCTATAGAGCTTTTCAAGCCCTTTGTTATGAAGGAGCTGGTAGCAAATGAAACAGCTCATAATATTAAAAATGCCAAGAAGATGGTTGAGAGACTTCGTCCGGAGGTTTGGGATGTGCTTGAGGATGTTATCAAAGAGCATCCTGTTATGCTTAACCGTGCACCAACACTTCACAGACTTGGTATTCAGGCCTTCGAGCCTGTACTTGTTGAAGGTAAGGCCATAAAGCTTCATCCTCTGGTTTGTACGGCATACAATGCTGACTTTGACGGAGACCAGATGGCTGTACATTTACCTCTGTCCGTGGAGGCCCAGGCTGAGTGCAGATTCTTACTGCTTTCACCAAATAACCTCTTAAAGCCTTCAGACGGCGGACCTGTTGCGGTTCCCTCTCAGGATATGGTGCTTGGTATTTATTACCTGACCATGAATAAGTACAGAGATTATTCCAATCTTCCCGGCTATGAAGAGAAGGTAAGATTTACCTATGCTGACCTGGATGAAGTAGCCGATGACTATAAGAAGCGGATAGCAGCTCAGGCTCAGGATGCTTCAGGGGAAGAGCTTATCAGTGAAAATACCTTTATCAAGGTCTGTGTGGATCCTGAAAGAGACAGATGGGTAATCTGTCAGTATATAGATATACTGGGAAGATATTATGCTTCTATGAACCAGGCTCTTTTGGCATATGAAAATAAAGATATTACCCTTCATCAGAGAATAAACGTGAGGATCGAAAAGGAAGATCCTCAGGGCAATCTTCATACTGGAGTTATTAACACAACTCTCGGAAGAATGATCTTTAATGAGATACTTCCTCAGGATCTTGGTTTTGTTGATCGTGAGGATCCTGAAAATGTTCTCAAGTTAGAGGTTGATTTCCATGTAGGTAAGAAGCATCTTAAGCAGATCCTTGAGAAGGTTATCAATACTCATGGAGCTACAAAGACTGCAGAGGTGCTTGATGATATAAAGGCCATGGGATATAAATACTCGACCCTGGCAGCTATGACTGTTTCCATATCAGATATGACCGTTCCCGGTGAGAAGGCAGAGCTTTTGGAAAAGGCACAGAATACCGTGGATCAGATAACAAAGAACTTCAGAAGAGGACTTGTTACTGAGGAAGAGCGTTATAAGGGAGTTATAGAGACCTGGAAACAGACTGATGACCGTCTTAAGAAGATACTTCTTAATGGTCTTGATAAGTATAATAATATTTACATGATGGCTAATTCCGGTGCCAGAGGATCTGATGACCAGATCAAACAGCTTGCCGGCATGAGAGGACTTATGGCAGATACAACAGGTCGTACAATTGAGCTGCCTATTAAGTCAAACTTCCGTGAAGGACTTGATGTATTGGAGTACTTTATGTCAGCTCACGGAGCCAGAAAGGGACTTTCCGATACAGCTCTTAGAACAGCCGACTCAGGTTATCTTACAAGACGTCTTGTAGATGTATCCCAGGAGCTTATCATAAGAGAAAGGGATTGTTCCGAGGGCTTGGATGAGATTCCCGGAATGTATGTTAAGGCCTTTATGAATGAAAAGGCCAAGATAGAGTCCTTAAGAGACAGAATACTTGGCAGATATGCCTGCCTTGATGTCCTTGATAAGGATGGTAATGTTCTTGTTAAAAAGAACCATATGATCACTCCGAGACGTGCGGACAGGATCATTGCCAAGGGTGTGGATGAAAACGGCGTGCCCTTAAGAGTTGAAGCAGAAGATGGTTCAATGGTTGACAATATGAAGGCGAAGGGCGTAAAGATCCGTACCATCCTGACCTGTCGCTGCCATAACGGAATATGTTCAAAGTGCTACGGAGCCAATATGGCTACAGGAGAAATGGTTCAGGTTGGTGAGGCAGTGGGTATCATAGCTGCCCAGTCCATCGGTGAGCCCGGTACTCAGCTTACTATGAGAACCTTCCATACAGGTGGTGTTGCCGGAGATGACATCACTCAGGGTCTTCCCAGAGTTGAGGAGCTTTTCGAAGCAAGAAAGCCCAAGGGTCTTGCAATTATTTCTGAGATATCAGGTCATGCTGTTATTGAGGACACAAAGAAAAAGAAAGAGGTTGTGGTCACCAATGCAGAGACAGGTGAGATAAAGAGATACCTGATTCCCTTTGGTTCAAGGATAACAGCCCAGATAACAGACAATCCGGAAGGAATAGATATAGTAGCAGGTGATCCTCTTACAGACGGATCCGTTAATCCTCACGATATCCTTAAGATAAAGGGTATAGATGCTGTTCAGGATTATATGATATCTGAAGTTCAGAAGGTTTACAGATTACAGGGTGTTGATATCAACGATAAGCATATTGAGGTAATAGTCCGTCAGATGCTTAAGAAGGTAAGGATAGAGGAGAACGGTGATTCCGGCTTCCTTCCCGGCACACTGATAGATCTTCTGGATTATGAGGATATGAACAGTGAGCTTATAAAAGAGGGTAAGAAACCGGCAGAAGGAAAACAGATAATGCTTGGAATAACAAAGGCTGCTTTGGCAACCAATTCCTTCCTGTCAGCTGCTTCCTTCCAGGAGACAACCAAGGTTCTTACGGAAGCTGCCATAAAGGGTAAGGTTGATCCTCTTATAGGTCTTAAGGAAAATGTTATCATCGGTAAGCCTATACCGGCAGGTACGGGAATGAAGATCTACAGAGATGTGGTTCTTGATACATCATTTGCTGATGCTGAAGGCGAGGAGCAGGAGGAGATCTTTGATGAAACAGCAGATATTGAGCCGGAAGAAGACGATCAGCTTTTTGAAATGGAAACAGAAGAATAAAAAGAATTAAGTAAGTAAATAAAAAAAGGGTTCCCAAGTGGAACTCTTTTTTTATCTTTAGAATATACTGATCATTTCCAGGCTCCGAAGAAGCCTTTTTTCTCAGGTGCTGCAGTGCCAGCCGAAGAAGCTGTCTGACTGCCTGTATAGCCTGGCACTGTTGTATTTGTGCTCATCTTATTTGCATAATAGAGCTTATTTGATAGATTTTCCGGATTTGTTGTAAAGGAATAAGCGGTTTTTTCATCTATCTTGCCTGCTTTTATCAGGTTCATAAGGCTTGTATTCATAGATATCATACCATCAACAGAGGAGGTGTCTATGATAGAGTCGATACTTTGGATCTTCTGGTCTCTTATGTTTGTTCTGATGGCAGGCGTCAGAGTCATTATTTCAAAGGCCGGAGCGATACCGCCGCCTATTGTGGGTATGAGCTGCTGGGAGACTACTGCCTGAAGGACCATAGAAAGCTGTATATAGATCTGATGCTGCTGGTTGGGAGGAAAAGCATCAATAATACGCTCTATGGTATTTGCCGCACCTATGGTATGAAGGGTGGAAAGGACAAGATGTCCGGTTTCGGCAGCCGTCATAGCAACGCTTATGGTTTCTGAATCTCTCATTTCTCCTAAAAGAATTACATCGGGACTTTGCCTTAAGGAGGCTCTTAATGCGGTAATGTAGCTGTCTGTATCCGAAGCTACTTCACGCTGGGAAACAATGCTCATCTTATGCATATGAAGATACTCAAGAGGATCCTCCAGGGTAATTATATGGGCCTGTCTGGTGGAATTTATATAGTCTATCATACAGGCAAGGGTTGTGGACTTACCGGATCCCGCAGGTCCTGTTATTAGCACAAGTCCCTTTTTTCTATTGGAAAGATTTATGACATTTGCAGGTATCTCAAGATCCTCAGGGTTTGGTATATTAAAGTTAATAACACGGATGACAGCAGAGAGAGAGCCTCTTTGCTTATAAGCCGATACTCTGTATCTTGCCACTCCCTTTAGGGCAAAGGAGAAGTCATCATCTCCGGTATTCATAAGTTTTTTCATATCCCGGTTACCTGCCAGATCATAGATCGCTGTTATATATTCTGAGCATTGGGCAGGCATAAGCTTACATTCATCGGTCTGTTCCATTTTACCGTTGGTACGATAGGTAAGCGGTCGTCCGGCTACAATAAAGATATCAGATGCTTTGCCTTCAAGAGTCACCTTGGATAATATATCTGTAATAGCCATTTTTATCCTCCTTTTTTATTCAAAAGTAACCAGATTCATATTATTGTCCCCATCCTTTTTTGAATCATCCACCCATTCGGGATTTGCTTCAGTACTATAAGATTGGATATGGAAGACGGAATAGTCTCCGCTATGAGGGTAATTAACCTGTAAAACAACCCTTAAGTTCTGTCTGTCATTTACGGGAAGGGTAAAGTATAGGTTTAGTCCTTCATCCTCATATAGATTGTAGAAGGAATCCTGGGAATTATTATCATATTTGGAAAGAACTGCCTCGTAATATTCTTCTTCATTTTTACTTTCCTTTGCTATCTCAGTGAGCTCATTGTGGATCTGAACAAGCATGATATCGGCATTGCCGGCGGCACGGTAGTATTCCTTTGTTTTTTCGGCCCCCTGCCTGCTTAAAAGATTGTCTGTGTTGGCACTTAGAAAGGATAATCCTGCAAAGGTGACCATACAAAGTATAACAAAGGCTGAGAGAACTGATGAGGTACCTATATTCATTCCGCCTGAAAATTTTTTCATAGCATACTCCTTTTATCCCTGGGATCCCTCTAAAAACTTTGTGGCTGTCAGATCATAAACGGTATCAGAATCAAGAAGGTCGTAAATGATAACATGTATTGTTTCTATTGGGTCAGTAGGGAAAACATTCAGTGTTACATCGGCAACATAACGGGCATTGTCGTCAGTGGGAGAGCAGACAGTAAAATCCTTATCGTAGTAGATCTGAAGATAAGAATCATCCTCACCCAACTCCACATCCTTATAGAGAGCGGCTATGCTGTAAAGAGATCCGTCTGTACCTCTCATTGCATCACATAGGGCTGCAGATATATTTATGGCAGAGTTCAGTTCCTTGGTTTCTTCATCTAAAAGGTGAGAGCTTACAAAGCACTGCACACAAATGGCTGATGCAATGGAAAAAAACATTATTGTAATGATCAGCTCCATAAGGAAAAGGGAGCTTCCCGATGTTTTCCTTTTCATTATTTACTCCTTAGTGGGTTCCGGAATAGACCGTGACATAAAAGTTATAGTCCTTGTCATAGGCATCCCTTATATTGAATTTGATTATGGAAGAGCTTATCTTGTCCACATAGAAATCCTTTACTTCAATGATCTTCTGTCCGGTTCTAAGATCCGGGAGGTAGTCATTAGGACTGGTTATTTCTTTTATGAAGCCCTGATCCTCGTATAAATATGTACAATAAACAGTACCATTAAGCTCTTCGTTCAGTTTGAGGATAGATTTACCGTCTTTACTTATGACTTCAACACCGTCAGTACGGTCATAACGTCTTATCTTCTCAACAATGTAAGCCTGTATGGTCCTGCCACTGTAATTCAGGTCTGAATCATGGACTACTTTTTTGTAGACCTTGGCGCCAAACAGAACTATAAATATGGAACAGAGCATGAAAACTGCCATAAGAGCCAGTATGAATAGCAGGTCAACTATGGACTTGTCACGTCTTCTGAAATTCATTATATTCCCCTTTACAGATATTATTATTAAAGCAGAGCTAAAGCCTTTACTTTGTCAGATTTTTTTCTATTACCATGACAGATGGCATGATATTTGAAGCCACAGGCTCATAGCTGATTATGTATTTATCATGGTCATAGGTAAGACCGTAGTGGCTCTCTATGTAGCTTAAGGAGGGAGGATAGATACCCTCTATGGCATAGCAGTGAACTATATCCTTGTTCAGCGCATTTTCAAGCATTTCCTTTTCATTGCTCAGGGAACTGCCTGAAAGATAATTAATACCTGCAATAAAAAGCAGGATGACCAAAAGAAAGACGATTATTGAAAGGTTAGCAGATGTAAATAAACGTTTTGTCAGCTTTTGTTTACTGAATCTGTTCATTTTATTCTCCTCTGTATTATCCGATAGTTGACATTATGCTCATTAAGGGCATCATAACCGAAAGAAGTATTAAACATACGATTACTGAAAAAACTATTACCAGGGAGGGCTCGATAATGGAAATAATGTTGCTTATCTTATCATCGATCTCGCTTTCATAGTTTTTGGATATCTTTTCAAGAGCCTTGTCGATGGATCCGGATTTTCCGCCAACGGATATCATTCTTGAATAAAGGTTATTAAAGATCCTGGATTCAACAATAGACTCGGAAAAGGAAGCACCCTGGCGGATCCTTTCTCTGCATACAGCTATCTTTTTTTCAACAAAGTCGTTGTCAATGGCCTTTTCAACCATAGCAAGACTTTCATCCGGTCCAAGATTGGTATTCATGGTAAGAGCCATGGAGCTGGCAAATCTGCCGGCGGCTATTTTTTCATAAAAGCCTCTTGAAAGGGGAAAACGGGATAAAAATTTTGCAAAAAGCCGGCGCCCCTTTACTGTTTTTGAAAAAACAAAATAGAGGATCACAAGGAGCAGGAGAATACCTATAAAGAGCAGGGAGTATCTGCTGATAGTAGTACCAAAGTCCAAAAGCCCCTTTGAGAAGCCGCTCATGGAAGAACCAAGCTGGTTATAGACCTGGTTGAAAACAGGAAGGACCTTTATCACCAGAACCAGGATGACTATAAACATCATAAAGATTATCATTACAGGATAGGTAACAGCACTCTTTATCCCCTGAGCTATATTATCTTCTCTTTCATAATATGCAGCAAGGGAGTGGGTCACTTCATCCAGCTTTCCCGATCTTTCTCCTATTTCTATCATATCAAGAGCGTATTTTGGAAAAACTCCGGAAACCTGAAAGGCCTGAAAGAGGAGCTTTCCCTCGTGAAGACTTTCCATTATGACCTCAAGGATCTTTTTCCCTTCAGCGCTTGCCGCATCCTCCATCATAATGTTTATTCCATCCATGTGGGTCAGACCCGCATCCAGTGTCATGGCAAACTGATCGAAGAAAAGCGCCAGCTCCTTGTTGGAAAGCTGTTTTGGAACTTTACTCATTGTAGATATCCTCCTTAATATGCGTACTTGGTAACATAATTACTTCCGTCACCAATAAATTTTTTTAGATCGCCTTCTTTTGTGTTGGCAGCAAAGGTGGGATCCATAAGTGCCCAGGTATTTCCGTCAAATTCGATCATGCCATTGATCCAACCGGTATCAGCGGTATAAACGCTGATCCAGGCATGGTAGGCGTCTCCCGCATAGCCTATCTCAAGCCTTGTGGGAATACGCTGACTTCTTAACATGGCTGCCATTACAGAGGCATAATCAAAGCAAATGCCTTTTTTAGCCGCAAGGATCTTATCGGGATCCGGGACATAGCCGCTTTGTACTGTATCGGCTTTTTCATTGTCATAGCTTATATTTTCAACCATATAGGAATATACGCTGTTTACCACATCCAGATCGCAGGTAGCTGATTCTGCCAGCTTGGCAGCCTCCTTGACCACATTTGAATCAGCCTTGAAATTAACATACTTGTTCGGGTAAAGGTAGGGCCCGAATTTGTTTTTTATTGTAACCTCAAATTCCTGGGAAAAAACAGTGGCATACTGGTCGGCGGAAACGTTCTCATATACAGAGATCTGATATTTGCCGTCATCAGCGGTAAGGGGTATAACCTCATCTGCATTGGGGGTCAGGTTATAGGTGTAGGTCACCTGATTGTTTCCCGACAGCTGCATCTTAACCTTTTCACAGCTTCCCGTGTATTTTACTATGATATAGCCTTCTATACTGTTTGAAAGGTTTACTGAAACCAGGTCATTACCGATTATATCGGAGCCTAAAAAGGAAGGGGTCAGCACCTGGGGAGTATTGTCCCTAATGCCGCCGGATGCCTTTGTGGTAACAGTAGTCTCATCATTGCCAAAGCTACAGGCTGTAAGCAAAAACCCTGACACAAAGAGGACGGTCAGAGGAAGTATAGGAGAAAGCCTCTTTTTAAATTTTGGAGCAAGTAAGAAAAAACAAAAAAAGACCACAGCAAAAACTGTGAGTATGGCGGGCTTCAGTAATATAAATGAATTTAGTGATTCCGAGTATGTATTAAGCATTTTCCATGTGTTTACCATTCTTATCTTTTCTATATACAACAGGCAGAAGGAAAACTTTCCTTTGACTATGCCTTCATTATAGCATTAAATATTAAGGAAATGAACCGAATTATTAAAAGCCTGAGAAAAGATTGAGCCTTTGTATCACAAAAAAAACAAAGCAAAAAAGCAATTTCCCGGCAAAGCCCTTATTTTCCCTTGACATTAAAGAAAAATAAATATAAAATACTACAGCGTGCGTAAAATACATTGTTTTATGCAGTAAACCAATAAGACAGGAGGTGAAAAGAATGCCAACATTTAATCAGTTAGTAAGGAAGGGCAGAGAGACATCTGTAAAGAAGTCAACGGCACCGGCTCTTGGAAGAGGATTTAACTCCCTTCACAAAAAGCCCATAGCTACAGCTTCCCCTCAGAAGAGAGGAGTTTGTACAGCTGTAAAAACTGCTACACCTAAAAAGCCTAACTCAGCTTTAAGAAAGATCGCAAGAGTACGTCTTTCAAACGGAATCGAGGTAACCAGCTATATTCCCGGTGAAGGTCACAACCTTCAGGAGCATAGTGTTGTTCTCATCCGTGGCGGCAGGGTTAAGGACTTGCCCGGTACCAGATACCATGTAATAAGGGGAACACTGGATACAGCCGGAGTTGCTAATAGACGTCAGGCACGTTCCAAGTACGGAGCTAAGAGACCTAAGGCAAAATAACGGGTAAGTTTTAAGTACCACAAAAAACTAAATATAAGTGTTGGAATTCATTTCATTTCATTTGATATTGATGAGACACGGACACATTTAGCTGGTGAGTACCTGTGATTTAATGATTATTATTAAGGAGGGAAGAATCGTGCCACGTAAAGGACATATTCAAAAAAGAGACGTATTAGCAGATCCCATTTACAATTCAAAGGTTGTTACAAAGCTCGTTAATAACATTATGTTAGATGGCAAGAAGGGCGTAGCACAGAAGATAGTTTACGGCGCATTTGAAAAGGTTGAGAATAAGGCAGGAAAGCCTGCTCTTGAAGTCTTCGAGTCAGCCATGAACAATATAATGCCTACTCTTGAAGTAAAAGCAAGACGTATCGGTGGTGCTACATATCAGGTTCCCATCGAGGTAAGACCTGACAGAAGACAGGCTCTTGCTCTTCGCTGGCTTACAATGTTCTCACGTAAGAGAAGTGAGAAGACCATGGAAGACAGACTTGCTAACGAGATACTTGACGCATCCAATAATACGGGTTCTGCAGTTAAGAGAAAAGAAGACATGCACAAGATGGCAGAGGCAAACAGAGCTTTTGCACATTACAGATTCTAGGAGGAGTAAATTTTGGCTGGAAGAGAATATCCATTGGAAAGGACCAGGAATATCGGGATCATGGCTCATATCGATGCGGGTAAGACCACACTGACTGAGCGTATCCTGTATTATACCGGTGTTAACTACAAGATTGGTGATACTCACGAGGGCACAGCTACCATGGACTGGATGGAGCAGGAGCAGGAGAGAGGTATAACCATAACATCAGCCGCTACTACCTGCCACTGGACACCCAGGGATCACATGAAGCCTAAGGATGGGGCTTTGGAGCATCGTATCAATATCATAGATACTCCGGGTCACGTTGACTTTACTGTTGAGGTTGAGAGATCACTGCGTGTGCTTGACGGAGCTGTGGGAGTTTTCTGCGCAAAGGGTGGTGTTGAGCCTCAGTCGGAAAACGTATGGCGTCAGGCTGATACTTATAATGTACCCAGAATGGCCTTTATTAATAAGATGGACATTTTGGGAGCTGATTTTTATTCAGCAGTAGAACAGATACGTACAAGACTTGGTAAGAATGCCATATGTGTTCAGCTTCCTATAGGTAAGGAAGATGAGTTCAAGGGCATCATAGACTTGTTCGAGATGGAAGCATATATTTATAACGATGATAAGGGTGAGGATATTACAATTACCTCCATACCCGATGATATGAAGGATGATGCGGAATTATATCATACAGAGCTTGTGGAAAAGATCTGTGAGCTTGATGATGATCTTATGATGCAGTATCTTGATGGCGAGGAGCCTTCGATAGAGGATATGAAGAAGGCTTTGAGAAAAGGAACCTGTGAGTGTACTGCCATTCCTGTCTGCTGTGGTTCAGCTTACAGAAATAAGGGAGTACAGAAGCTTCTTGATGCCATCCTTGAGTACATGCCCGCACCTACAGATATACCTGCTATAAAGGGTACAGATCTTGAAGGAAATGAGGTAGAGAGACATTCATCCGATGATGAGCCTTTCGCTGCACTTGCATTTAAGATCATGGCTGATCCCTTCGTAGGAAAGCTGGCATTCTTCAGAGTTTATTCAGGAACAATGAATTCCGGTTCATATGTTCTTAATGCTACAAAAAATAAAAAGGAAAGAGTTGGACGTATCCTTCAGATGCATGCCAACCACAGAGCTGAGCTTGACAAGGTTTATTCCGGAGATATAGCTGCAGCAGTAGGCTTTAAGCTTACAACCACAGGTGATACGATCTGTGATGAGCAGCATCCGGTTATCCTTGAGTCTATGGAGTTCCCTGAGCCTGTTATAGAGCTGGCTATAGAGCCTAAGACCAAGGCCGGTCAGGGTAAGTTAGGCGAGTCCTTAGCAAAGCTTGCAGAAGAGGATCCTACCTTCCGTGCTCATACAAATGCCGAAACCGGACAGACCATCATAGCCGGTATGGGTGAGCTTCATCTTGAGATAATCGTAGACAGACTCTTAAGAGAATTTAAGGTTGAAGCTAATGTAGGCGCACCTCAGGTTGCATATAAGGAAGCTATCACCAAGGCTGTTGATATAGAAAGCAAGTATGCAAGACAGTCAGGTGGACGTGGACAGTATGGACATTGTAAGGTTCGTTTCGAGCCTATGGATGCAAACGGAGATGAACTCTTTAAGTTTGATTCAGAGGTTGTGGGAGGAGCTATTCCCAAAGAATATATCCCCGCTGTAGGAGAGGGTATAGAAGAAGCTACCAAGACAGGTATTTTGGGAGGCTTCCCGGTTGTAGGTGTACATGCTACGGTTTATGACGGATCATACCATGAAGTGGATTCATCGGAAATGGCCTTCCATATTGCCGGATCAATGGCCTTTAAGGATGCTATGCAGAAGGCTTCACCGGTACTTCTTGAGCCCATAATGAAGGTGGAGGTAACAATGCCTGAAGAGTATATGGGAGATGTTATCGGTGATATAAATTCCCGTCGTGGACGTATAGAGGGTATGGATGATGTTGGAAACGGAAAGATCGTAAGAGGCTTCGTTCCCCTTTCGGAAATGTTCGGTTACGCAACAGATCTTCGTTCAAAGACACAGGGTCGTGGAAACTACTCAATGTTCTTTGAGAAGTATGAGCCGGTTCCAAAGTCAGTTCAGGAAAAAGTACTTGCTAATAAGAAGGTTTAAATTATCCTTGAAAATAAGCAGGGAATGCAATATAATCAAGTTTAAACGAGCGAAGGCTCAGGAATAGAGAAGAGAAATAATCAATTAGGAGGATTATTAAAATGGCAAAAGCTAAATTTGAAAGAAAGAAACCACATTGTAATATTGGTACCATCGGACACGTTGACCATGGTAAGACAACTCTTACAGCAGCTATCACCAAGGTTCTCTCAGAGAGAGTTGCAGGTAATACAGCTACTGATTTTGAGAACATAGATAAAGCTCCCGAAGAGAGAGAAAGAGGTATCACCATTTCTACTGCTCACGTTGAGTATGAGACAGAGAAGAGACATTACGCTCACGTTGACTGCCCAGGCCATGCTGACTACGTTAAGAACATGATCACCGGTGCTGCACAGATGGATGGTGCTATTCTGGTTGTTGCTGCTACTGACGGTGTTATGGCTCAGACAAAGGAGCATATCCTTCTTTCACGTCAGGTTGGTGTTCCTTACATCGTTGTATTCCTTAACAAGTGTGATATGGTAGATGATCCCGAGCTTATCGAGCTCGTTGAGATGGAAGTTACCGAGCAGCTTGAAGAGTACGACTTCACAGATTGTCCTATAGTTAAGGGTTCAGCTCTTAAGGCTCTTGAGGATCCTAAGGGCGAATGGGGAGACAAGATCATGGAGCTTATGGATACAGTTGATTCCTACATTCCTGATCCTCAGAGAGATACTGATAAGCCTTTCCTTATGCCTGTTGAGGACGTATTTACTATCACTGGTCGTGGAACAGTTGCTACAGGTAGAGTTGAGCGTGGAACACTTCATATGTCTGATGAAGTTGAGATCGTTGGTATCAAGGAAGAGACAATGAAGTCAGTTGTAACCGGTATCGAGATGTTCAGAAAGCTTCTTGATGAGGCTCAGGCCGGTGATAATATCGGTGTTCTTCTTCGTGGTGTGAACAGAACTGATATCGAAAGAGGTCAGGTTGTTGCTAAGCCCGGAACAGTTACCTGCCATAAGAAATTTACAGCTCAGGTTTACGTTCTTACAAAGGATGAAGGTGGACGTCATACACCTTTCTTCAACAACTATCGTCCTCAGTTCTATTTCAGAACAACAGACGTAACAGGTGTCTGCAATCTTCCTGACGGAACAGAGATGTGCATGCCTGGTGATAACGTTGAGATGACTATCGAGCTTATTCATCCTGTTGCCTGTGAGCAGGGACTTACATTCGCTATCCGTGAGGGTGGTAGAACAGTAGGATCAGGAAGAGTTGCTACTATCATCGAGTAATTTTGACAATAAGATCTTTGATATAGAAAAAACGGATCCCCGTGTATTTGCGGGGATCTGTTTTTTCTTGCTAAAAAAGATATTAAAGTATAAAATATTACGGATACGGGCATGGCATGGATCTTAGAGGGAGGTTTTGAAGATGAAGAAACTTATGGTTCTTTTTCCGGGCATCGGATATACAAATGACAAACCCTTATTGTATTATACAAAAAAGATAGCAAAACAGCATGATTATGAGATTTTTGAGGTTGAATTCAAGGATATTTCCAAGGATGATGTTTTTAATAACAGAAAGAAAATGTTAGAAGCCTTTAATAAGGTATCCCTCATTGCTGAAGAGTATTTAAATCCCCTGACTTTTGAGGATTATGATGACATAATCTTTGTATCTAAAAGTATAGGTACAGTGGCTGCTTCGGTATATGCCCACAGGCAGGGTATAAAAGCCAGGCAGGTTTATTTCACACCCTTAGAACAGACCTTTTCTTTAATAGAAGAGGGAAATGGCCTGGTATTTACAGGAAGCGAGGATCCCTGGGTGATCCATGAAAATATTGTTAAGGGCTGCAGAGAAAAGAAGCTGAATATAAGGATATTTAAGGGGGCTAATCATTCTCTTGAAACAGGAGATGTACAAACGGATCTTGAAAATATGGTTGACATAATTGAAGAGACTGAGAATTATCTTGTGGGAAGTCCCATCTATAGTTTTGAAGTTAAAAACAGAAAGGGAGCTTCTGAAGATCTGAAGGAATATAAAGGGAAGGTGCTTCTTATCGTAAACAGTGCAACAGGCTGCGGCTTCACCCCACAGTATGAAGCTTTGGAAAAGCTGTACAGAGATCATAAGGAGGAAGGTTTTGAAATACTGGATTTTCCCTGTGACCAGTTCGGTCATCAGGCCCCGGGCAGCAATGAAGAAATTCATAACTTTTGTACGGCCAGATATGATATTTCATTTCCTCAGTTTGGAAAAATAGAAGTAAACGGAGAAAATGAATCAGAATTGTATGCTTACCTTAAATCAAAACAGGATTTTAAAGGCTTTTTGAGAAATTCTCAAACAGGTATATATATTGAAAGGCTGGTTAAGGAAGCAGATCCCGATTACCAGAACAACAGTAATATAAAGTGGAATTTTACCAAATTTCTGATCAACAGAAAGGGGCAGGTGATAGACAGATTTGAACCCGATGCCGGAACGGAAATAGTTCTTCAGGCTGTAGAGAAGGCTCTCAGGGAGGATTGATGTGGGACAATACCTGCCCTGTCAGACAAGGTATTATATATAGCATACAAAAAATGATTGTAAATTTTGTGTAAATATTTTTTTAAGATACTGTGTATAATGGATTTAAAATTTTTTTTAAATATGCTATGATATCAGAGGTGTTTTCATCGGGTTCCTACCCGCAGGAATTCAATGCCGACGATAAAAAGGCATTAAATAATAAAAAGAAGGGGCGAAAAAAATGAAAAAAGGTATCACAATGCAGTTGATGATGATGATACTGCCGCTGGTGGTGGTTTTACTGGTTGCAGTTCTCTTCATTGGTAACGAAAATCTGACTACTCTTGATGAAGCAAAGGCGGTTTATTATGATGAGATAGGTCAGATAGAAACTTCATTATTAGCAATGGACAGGGATATGTATCAGGCTGAGCTTGATCTGAACGGAGTTTATGACATTCATAGCGGTATAGGAATTGAGTCTGAACTCGAAGAGGAGATAGCCGGTTATAAGGAGAATATTCAACAGGTCAAGGACGGGATCGGAAAAGTAAGGAACCTTTACCTGCAGGATCCTTATCTCTACAATGAATTTAAGATATCAGGCCAGACTGAATCAAATTCCGCCATACTGAGTACTTATGAGAAAGAAATTGCGGCTTGGATCCCTATGTATGATCCTGAAACCGGAAGCGGAGATTTCAAGGCTCAGCATGAGGCCTTTCTTGCAGCAAGAGAACATTTGAGTATACTTGAAGACAGTATGGAAGAGTATGCAAATCATAAAAATGTTGAAATGCAGGCTGAAATAAGATCTACTCTTGTAAAGACAATTGTAATAGTAATGATAATCGCTGTTCTCTGCATTGCATACGGTATTTATGTTGCCTTGAATATAGCAAAGAACACAAAGTCTATAGAGTCCTCTATAACGGAGCTTGCAAAGGGAGATCTTACTGTTGAAATAGATAAGGCAGTTCTCAAGCGTAATGATGAGATCGGTGGAATGGGTCGTGCAGTTGAAAAATTCATTCATGAATTAAGAGACATTGTAGGAAAGATAAAGAGTTCCTCCAACAATGTTCTTTCATCCGGAGATGAGCTTGAAAATATGGCTTCACAGACGAGCCAGACTGCAGATGATATAGCACATGCAGTTGATGATGTTTCAAAGGGTGCAGTTTCCCAGGCTGAAGATATAGAGAATGCTACAGCAAGAGTCAACGAGATGGGAACCATAATTGAGACCATAGTTGAAAATATCGAGAGTCTTAATAATACATCCGAGAATATGCAGAATGAAGGAAATCAGGCTGTTAAGATCATTCAGGAGCTTTCTGAATCCAATGACAAGACAGTAGAGGCAGTTATGGGAGTTGCCAAGAATGTTGAGGCTACTGATGAATCTGTTCAGAGGATCTCGGCTGCGGTACAGCTTATAGCAAATGTTGCCGATCAGACAAACCTCCTGTCTCTGAACGCATCCATAGAGGCAGCCAGGGCAGGTGAAGCAGGAAGAGGTTTTGCTGTTGTTGCATCTGAAATACAGAATCTTTCAGATGAGTC
>JAILBX010000043.1 GCA_024680675.1 Lachnospiraceae bacterium
TTTTCGTTTCCCACTTATTTCTCCTTTTTAATAATTAAGGAAACGCTTGACTGGCGTTTCCTTAAGTTTTTTCATAATCATAAACATGATACAAGCCCTTCTCAGCTTGCTCTTGTGATCTCCAAAACCTTATACTTTATACTTCCTGCCATTGTTTCTACTGTTACTTCCTCATCCCTCTGAGCACCCAAAAGAGCCTTGCCCACAGGGGACTCATTTGAGATCTTTCCGTTTAAGCTGTCTGCTTCTGTTGAACCAACGATCTTGTACTCGAGCTCCTCGTTGTACTCCATATCCAGTATCTTAACAGTACAACCCACGCTGACCTTGTTTATATCCACTTCTTCCTCAAGAACCACGTCAGCGTTTTTAAGTATTTTTTCTATTTCTTCTATCCTTGCGTGAATATCTCTCTGCTCGTCCTTTGCAGCATCATATTCCGCATTCTCGGACAGGTCACCCTGAGCCCTTGCTTCCTTCAGCTTTTCAGCATTCTCTGCTCTTTTATTGACCTTGAGGTCATGGAGCTCATCCTCTAATTCCTTAAGTCCGGCATATGTTAATGTATATTTTTTCTCAGCCAATTTCTTACCCTCTTTTCCTGTATGACTAACCTAAAATAACTCTGTATACTATACATCATTCCTGCTTTTTATGTCAAGAATAGCTCCTATCATTTCCTCAAGCTCTTTAAAAGTCTCGATATAATTCAGTTTTCCCCTTATCTTTGAAGCATTTTTCACCCCCGAAAGGTACCAGGCGCTGTGCTTTCTCATCTCTCTTATCCCCGTAAACTCCCCCTTATATGCCACTAACATTTTAGCATGCCTTATAAGCATATCAAGGATCTCCTCCATAGAAGGCTTCTTATATTCAAGGCCTGCTGCCCTTGTGTTAAGCTCCTTAAATATCCATGGATTTCCTCTGGCCGCCCTGCCTATCATAACCCCGTCGCAGCCTGTCTTTTCCATCATATTTACCCCGCTCTCATAGGAGTTTACATCCCCGTTTCCTATAACAGGGATAGACACCCTCTCCTTTACCTGCCTTATGATATCAAGGTCTGCCTGCCCCGAATAGTACTCCTCCCTTGTCCTGCCGTGAACAATGACCGCCGCTGCTCCCGACTCCTCTGCTATATGGGCTATCTCCGGAGCATTTATATTATTCTCATCAAAGCCCTTTCTTATTTTAACAGTAAGGGGCTTGACCGTTGATCCTGCAACCCTTTCTATTATCCTGCCTGCAAGTAAGGGATCCTTCATAAGAGCTGAGCCTTCCTTATTGTTTACCACCTTGGGAACGGGACATCCCATATTTATATCTAAGATGGCATGACCTTTATCCTCTATCCTTTTAGCCATATCCCCCATTATCTCAGGGTCGGAGCCAAATATCTGCATAGAGACGATTCCCTCATCCTTACCTATATTCATAAGCTCCTCAGTATTTTTATTGTTATAGAAAATAGCCTTTGCGCTTATCATTTCCGTGCATACCATTCCTGCTCCCATCTCCCTGCACAGTAAACGAAATGGCAGGTCACAAATACCTGCCATCGGTGCCAATATCCACGGATTCTCCAACTCCACATTTCCTATTTTTAACATATCCTAATCATCCTCACTAAGTATCTCTGAAGGATCCATCTTCAAAATAAATATCTTATAATAGAGCTTTAAGGATAAGAAAAGCTCCTGTCTCTTTCTTACTATCTCCTTAACAAGAAGCCCCGATCCGATCTCGTCATACAAAAGGTCATCCTCATAGGCGTCTGTCTCAAGGCTTATATTTCCCTCCTCATCATAAACAAAGGTTATTATCCCTCCCACCTCTTCCGTAAAGAGTACGCAGATAATATTTAACTCCTTCTTTACCGACTCGGGAATTCCCTTAAACTTCTCATTGAAATAATACTTTTTTTCATATGCGTTTGAGCCGCACAAAACGATTTTTTCTTCCATATATTACCCGTCAGCCAAATACAAGAAAGCTGTATACTGTTGCTCCTATCATGATAACAGTAAACAATAAATAAAGTCTTCTTTCCGGGCATTTAAACTTGTATCCCTTATACACATTTAAAAGCACCAGGATCAGAGCCAGAGCAAAAATATACTTTATAAGGCTTACAAGCTCCTGATTGAAAAATACCACCAGGGTAAATATACAGATGATAAAGCCCAAAAAGGTACTTATGATGTCTATATGAAAGTTTTCACCCTTTATTACATTTTTAATGTAAGCTTTTACTTCTTTTCTCATATTTTCTTTTAATATTTTATATTGAATCCCTGCCTTTTAGCCAAGAGTAGCTGCAATAACTGCCTTTATTGTATGCATACGGTTTTCTGCCTCGTCAAATACCACATCGGCATATTTTTCAAAGACCTCATCCGTAACCTCAATGTCTTCAAGGTTGAACTTTTCTCCCATCTCTCTTCCAATCTCTGTTTCCAGGTTATGATAGGAAGGCAGGCAGTGAAGAAAAATGGCGTCTTTGCCGGCATTCTTCATTATGTCCATTGTTACCTTATAAGGAGTAAGATCCTTTATCCTTTCAGCCCATATCTCATCAGGCTCTCCCATTGAAACCCAGACATCGGTACATATAACATCCGCATCCTTTGTAGCCTTATAGGGATCCTCCTCAAAGATAAGCCTTGCTCCTGATTCCTTTGCAAATTCCCTGCATTCCTCTATCAGCTCTCCGTTTGGAAAATACTTTTCAGGAGAAGCTATGGTGAAATCTATACCTAGCTTTGAACAGGTTATCATATAGGAATTTCCCATATTATACCTTGCATCTCCCAGATATACCATCTTAAGTCCCTTAAGCTCTCCCAAATGCTCTCTTATGGTAAGCATATCCGCTAACATCTGAGTAGGGTGATATTCATTGGTAAGTCCGTTCCATACAGGTACATCAGCATACTTTGCTATCTCTTCAACTATTGACTGACCAAATCCCCTGTACTCTATTCCGTCAAACATTCTTCCTAAAACCCTGGCCGTATCGGCTATACTTTCCTTCTTTCCCATCTGGGATACCGTAGGATTAAGGTAGGTAGTCCCGATACCCAGATCATGAGCAGCAACCTCAAAGGAGCATCTTGTTCTTGTACTGGTTTTCTCAAATAAGAGGGCTATGTTTTTACCCACATAAACCTTATCAAATATGCCCTTCTTTTTCTTGTCCTTCAACTCCTTTGCAAGGTCAAGAAACTCGTATATCTCATCCCTGGTAAAATCCTTTAGTGTCAAAAAATCGCGTCCCTTTAAGCTCACTGTCCCGTCTCCTCTCCTTTGTCCTTAAAAAGAAAACTGGCGGCTGATCACACAGCCGCCATATAGCTACATCTTTTTTTACCAAAATACATGGCTTCCTACAACCACTCCCATATGTCCGGATTTGACATTTCTGAATGAAGTAGCGTTTCCAATATATGAAACTCCCGCCAGGGCTTCATTTGCCGCTGCTATACAGCTGGCCTTGGGACCTGCTGCCGCTACCTGGGCAACCTTTCCGGTACTTGCCGGTCCAAACTGGCTCTTTGCATATATTACGGAATATAATGAGGAACCATATCTTCCTGACTTAAGTCTGTTCATTACTGCAGTGCCCACAGATACCTGACCCTCGTAAATATCTCCTCCGGCCTCACACTGTATAAGAGCAGCCAGTAAAGTAACATCATCATATCCGGCTGCAGTAGCTACTGCCTTTACCTCTGTTGATTTATTATCCGACCCGGTCTCTGAGGACTTACCCTCAGCCTTATTTGCAGCCGCCTTCTGAGCAGCTTCCTCGGCCTTTATTGTTTCCATACTCTTTCCGTAACTTAACTCGTATGAAATATCTACATACTGAGCAGAAACATAACACTCTGTTCCGTCGGAGTATTCAACCTTAACCCAGTCTCCTTCTTCCTCTATGACATCTATCATATCGCCTTCAGCTAAAAGATCCAGGATCTTTGCTTCCTCATTAGGCTCCATCCTGAGTCTTAAGGAGCCTGTCTTTGAAATGGCAACCTTTGCCACCTCTTCCTGGGCTAACTTCTTGGCTTCTGAACCGAACAAAAGATAATCATTGCTTACCCATCCGGTGACATCACCGCTCTCTATCCTTGTCCAGTCTTCCTTTGATTCCAGTATCCTGCCGCCGCAATTCTTAAAAAGCTTTCCGCTGATAGCAGAATCCTCAGATGCCTCACTTCTTATATTAACTGCTTCCTCTACATTGGCCATAGCAAGCTCGCTATAGGGTATTCCTGCTATCGATCCCGAAAGATCCAAGGAATTATCCGCCCCTGCATTTGCAGTTATCTCCACTGTCGGAGTTATTTTCCCCTTACTTGATGCTGTAGTTTTTACTACCTTTGCAACCGCCGGTACTGATGCCTTTGTTATCACTATCTTTGGTTTGATGCTACCGGTCTTTTTCCCTTCTTCCACTGCATAAACATTATGCACACTCCCCAATACGCTTACCGTAAGCACTCCTGCAAGAAGAATGCTCGTTAAGCAAGTATGCATTTTGTTTTTCATATGACCTCCAGTTTTCGCATCGTTAAAAACATTGCATTAACCGATACGCTAGATATTGTATCAAAAATGTGATTTTTTGTCAAATTTGTGATTTTTTAACCACAATATCTGCCCTGGGTCTTCTCTCTTTTATGGCACCAATATCTTTTATTTTTTTACTGTCACATATTTCTTGACTTATCCGCACAGGCCCTCATAGCCTCTATAAGTGATGATCTAAAGCCCATATTTTCAAGCACTGCCACTGCATCTATGGTAGTTCCGGCAGGGGAGCATACCATATCCTTAAGCTCTGCCGGATGCTTTCCTGTTTCCAATACCATCTTAGCGGAGCCATATACTGCCTGAGCAGCCATTTCATAGGCAGTCTTTCTGGGCAGACCCTCCGCAACTGCCGCATCAGCCATGGCCTCTATCATCATAAATACATAGGCCGGGGAGCTTCCGCTGACAGCCACCACAGCATCTATCTGGGACTCACTTACCTCGTAGGCCTTACCGAAGCTGCTTAATATACTAAGTACTGTTTTAAACTCCTCATCTGATACATTCTCGCCCCTTACCACACCTGTGCAGCCTTCCATTACAAGGGCAGGAGTATTTGGCATACATCTTACAAGCTTTATCTTTTTATTAAAATGCTCGCTTATCCAGCTTATGGTCTTTCCGGGAGCTATGGATATTATTACCGTATCCTCCCTTAAGGAATCCTTTATATCATCTATAACTATCTCATAAACCTGGGGCTTTACGGAAAGCACTAATACATCTGCTGCCTTTGCGGCCTCTTTATTGGAGCCTGCGATCTCTATGCCAAATTCCGTCTTTACCTGCTGGCATCTTTCCCTGCTCATTTCAGCTCCGATTATATCACTGTTCTTAACGATATTTTTCTTTATGAGTCCCCCTATCATGGCTGAACCCATATTTCCAAGTCCTATAAATCCAAGTTTCATTTCATCTTCTCCTCTTATATTTTTAGGCTTTACTTTAAAGGTTATACATAAGTATGGCCGCCGCAACCGCAGCATTCAGGGATTCCACCCTCCCCTTCATGGGGATCTTCAAAAGCTTATCTGCTCTGGCTGTGGCCTCGGGGCTTAAGCCCTTACCCTCATTTCCTATAAGAAAGGCCGTTTTTTTACCATAGTCTTCATCCCTGTAGCTTATCTCACCCTTAAGGTGGGCTGCATAAACTCTGACTTCCTTCTCCTTAAGCTTATCTATCATCTTAAGAAGCTCTTCACAGTATAAAACCTTAACTCTGAAGATAGATCCCATGGTAGCTCTCACAACCTTGGGATTATAAAGATCTGCCGTCTTATTATCTGCAATGACAAGCTCAAAGCCCGCCCCCTCGCAGCTTCTTATCATGGTTCCTAAATTACCCGGATCCTGGATCCCTTCAAGCAGTAATATCCTTGCTTCCTCACCTATGCCTTCAAGGATCTCTTCCTCCCTTTTATCTTCCTGCCTTAAAACACAAAGAACACCCTGAGGTGTTTTTGTGTCTGACATTTTATTGAACACGCCTTCCGATACGGTTTCAAAACCCTTTTCCTCAAGCTTTTTTTTAGCCTCTAACGGACAATCCTTAAGATAATCCTCAGTGACATAGACTTCCTCTATAAGCTCCTTTGGGGCTTCAATAAACATCTTTTCCCCTTCTGTAACAAAGAGCTTCTTTTCTCTTCTAAGCTTGGAACTGGTATTTAATCCTGCTATCTCTTTAACCCGTGGATTGGAATTTGAACTTATCATATTATTTTCCCCTAAATGGAAAGGGATCTGCTCACTCCGTATTCAAAATCAGGAATATCCTTCTGCATTGCCAGGGCTTCATCAATATCAAAATCAACCCACTTGCCGTTTTTCTGGCCTACTACCCTGTTGGTCTTTCCCTGACAGAGAAGATCCACTGCATAAGCTCCCATCATTGAAGCATAATATCTGTCCTTACAGGTAGGAGATCCGCCTCTTTGCATGTAGCCTAGTATGGTAGCCCTTGTCTCTATTCCCGTTGCAGCCTCTATTCTTCTTGCCATGGAGGTGGAATGTCCTATTCCCTCTGCATTTATTATAAGATGGAAGGTCTTTCCCTTCTTTCTGTTGGCAATGATATTGTCTATTATCTCCTGCTCATTGTACTGGTACTTCTCCGGAAGCAGAATATCCTCGGCACCGGTGGAAACTCCGCACCATAAAGCTATATATCCGGCGTTTCTTCCCATAACCTCTATGATACTGCATCTTTCATGGGAGGATGAGGTATCTCTTATCTTATCTATAGCCTGCATAGCCGTATTTATTGCTGTATCAAATCCTATGGTATAATCGGTACAGGCTATATCCAGATCTATCGTACCCGGTATACCTATTGTATTGATCCCCTGCTTTGAAAGAGCCTGGGCTCCTCTGTAGGAACCGTCTCCTCCTATGACAACAAGACCCTCTATTCCATGCTTTTTACATATCTCTGCACCCTGCTTTTGTCCTTCTAAGGTTTTAAACTCATCACAGCGGGCAGTTCTTAATACCGTACCACCTCTTTGTATGGTATCTGATACGTTTCTTGCCTCCATATCGGATATCTCTTCATTTAAAAGTCCCTGATATCCCTTCTGAATTCCCTTTACCTTCTTGCCGTTTGCTATTGCCCTTCTTACAACTGCTCTGATCGCAGCGTTCATTCCCGGTGCATCACCTCCGCTGGTCAATATACCGATAGTTTTTACTTCATTTGCCATAGGATCTTCCTCTCTCTTGTATTTATTTCATCCTTTTAAATCTTCTTATTTATTCTTTCCTTACCTGACCTTAACATTCTCACTGCCGAAGGCTTCCTTTAGCCTTTCTATGAGGCCGTCCTCTGCCTTTACTGTCATATTGCTCTTAAGCTTTTTTATCTTCCTTGTTTCCGCGTCGAATATTATTATACTATCTTTTCCGTCAGATTCACTTATTATATTTATTAATTTTTCTTTATTTTTTTCATATTCATCCCTGGAGCTGAATCTTATATAGACATTTTTGGGAATATCATTAAAATTATATATCCTTTTGCATATTACCTGAGCATCCCTGTCATCAGAGGTCTGAGCCCTTCCTTCTATAAATACCTTGTTATCCTCTGTAAGCTCCCCAAGATATTTTTCATAATCATCAGGCCAGACTATAACCTCCACCGTTCCCATCAGGTCTTCTATCAAAAGCCTGCACATGGTCCTTCCCTTTTTTGTATATATGACCTTTTTGCTGCTGATAATACCGCCCACAAGAACATTCTGACCATCTGCTACCTTTGTAAAGCCTCCCTTTCCGTCTTCGGATTCTTCGTAAACAAAGTCCAGGGTATTATTTGTTATGGTCCTGCTCCAAAGGTCTTCATAATCATCCAGAGGATGACCGCTTATATAAACTCCTAAAAATTCCTTTTCAAAGGCAAGCTTTGTTTCCTTGTCATACTCTCCCACAGGAGGCAGGCTGGCTCCGAAATTATTTCCGCTGCTGCCGTCTCCCATAAGATCAAACATCGATACCTGACCTGCAACATTGTTTTTTCTGTCCTTTGCTATGGTATCCATAACATCGGAATAGATTATCATAAACTGCTTTCTTGTGGCTCCAAGACAGTCAAAGGCACCGGATTTTATAAAACCCTCTATGGTCCTTTTGTTACTTTCCCTGGCGGATTGCCTTTCAAGGAAGTCATTAAGACTCTTATAGGGACCGTTTAACTCCCTTTCCTTTACTATGGCCTCCACCACGGACCATCCCACTCCCTTTATGGATGCAAGACCA
This sequence comes from Lachnospiraceae bacterium, assembly GCA_024680675.1. Taxonomy (GTDB): domain Bacteria; phylum Bacillota; class Clostridia; order Lachnospirales; family Lachnospiraceae; genus UBA2868. The sequence continues at coordinate 8,353 of JAILBX010000043.1, forward strand.
TACCTTATCTTTCCGTCGGGGCTTACTGAGAAGGCTCCTATTCCCTCATTCACATCCGGAGGCAGGACCTCTATCCCCATGGAACGGCAGGTATATATATAAAATGCCACCTTGCCCGCATTTTCAATAACGGATGTCATAAGAGCCGCCATAAACTCCACCGGATAGTAATATTTCAGCCAGGCCGTCTGATAAGCCACCACAGCATAGGCTGCTGCGTGGGATTTATTAAATGCGTATTTAGCAAAATCCATCATCTCATCATAGATCTTATTTGCTGTTTTTTCATCTATACCCCTGGCTACACATCCGGGTACCCCCTCCTCCTTGTTTCCATGAACGAAATTCTGCCTTTCCTTTATCATGACAGATTCCTTCTTTTTGGACATGGCTCTTCTTACCAGGTCGCTTCTTCCAAGAGTATAGCCCCCAAGATCCCTGACTATCTGCATAACCTGTTCCTGGTATACGATACAGCCATAGGTGGGCTTAAGTATGGGCTCAAGCTGGGGACAGTCATATTCAATTTCCCCTCCGGAATTTTTCCCCTTTATATACTGGGGTATAAAGTCCATAGGCCCCGGTCTGTACAGGGAGATGCCTGCTATGATATCCTCCATGGACCTTGGCTTTAGCTCCTTCATGAAATTCTTCATTCCGGCGCTTTCAAGCTGGAATATACCATCGGTCTTTCCGGTGGATATGTATTCAAATACCTTCTTGTCATCGTAATCTATCTTACTTATATCAATTTCCTGACCCTTCCTTTTGGAAGCAAAGGCTGTTGCGTTCTGGATCACGGTAAGAGTCCTTAATCCCAAAAAGTCCATCTTAAGAAGGCCAAGCTCCTCAATGGTGGTCATTGTATACTGGGTAGTTATGGAGCCGTCAGAGGCTCTTGACAGAGGCACAAACTCATCTGCCGCCTCGGGACAGATGACCACGCCCGCCGCATGCATGGAGGTATGTCTTGGAAGACCTTCCAGTCTTAAGCACATATCAATAAGACCGTGAACGGTTTCATCCTCCTGATAAAGCTTTTTAAGATCATCATTTTCCAAAGCCTTTAGAAGGGTTATATTTAACTCGTTTGGAACCATCTTGGCAATGCTGTCACACAGGGCGTAGGGCAGATCCATTACTCTTCCCACATCCCTTATGACTCCCCTTGCCGCCATTGTTCCAAAGGTCACTATCTGAACAACCTTTTCTTTTCCGTATTTCTCTACCACATAATCTATAACATCCTGCCTGTGCTCATAGCAAAAATCCACGTCTATATCAGGCATGGTAACTCTTTCCGGATTTAAAAACCTTTCAAAGAGCAGGTCATATTTTATGGGATCTATATCCGTGATCTCAAGACAGTAGGCCACTATTGAGCCTGCTGCCGAGCCTCTGCCGGGACCTACGGCAATATTATGGGATTTGGCATAGTGGATAAAGTCCCACACGATAAGGAAGTAATCCACAAAGCCCATATCCTCTATTACCCCAAGCTCGTAATTTAATCTTTCCTTTAACTTTTCCTCCGGATCCTTATACCTTTTTTCCAGTCCCTCTTTACACAACAAAGTCAAATATTCCAAAGATGTCATATTTTCGGGAACAGTAAACTTAGGCAGCTTATTTTCCTTAAATTTTATTTCAACATTACATCTGTCAGCTATCTTCTGAGTGTTATCTATTGCTTCAGGGGCGTATTTAAAGAGCTCTCTCATCTCCTCCTCGGACTTTACATAGTACTGTCCGCCCTCGTAACGCATCCTGTCTTCATCCTGTAATTTCTTCCCTGTCTGTATACACAACAAAATATCATGAGCCCCTGCATCCTCTGCATAGGTGTAATGAGCATCATTTGTCACCACTAAAGGAATATCAAGCTCCTTACTCATTCTTAAAAGTCCTGCATTGACCTTTTTCTGAAGAGGGATTCCATGATCCTGAAGCTCAAGAAAGAAATTTCCCTTACCAAAACAGTCCTGATATTTTAGAGCTGCCTTCTTTGCCTCCTCATAGCTGTCCCTGGTCAAAAGTCTCTGCACCTCTCCCGCAAGACAGGCTGAAGTACAGATTATACCCTGAGAGTATTCCCTGAGAAGCTCCATATCAACTCTTGGTTTATAATAAAAGCCCTCGGTAAAGCCCCTTGATACTATCTTTGTGAGATTAGAATAACCCAGGTTATTCTCTGCTAAAAGGATAAGATGATAATATCTGTCGTTATCCTCTCCCCTTCCCGGCTCTCTGTCACTTCTTGAACCCGGAGAAACATAGACCTCGCATCCGATTATGGGCTTTATTCCTGCCTCCAGTGCGGCTTTGTAGAAATCTATTGCCCCGTACATAACTCCATGATCGGTTATTGCCGCAGCATTCATCCCCAGCTCTTTTACTCTTTTCACATATTCTATTATTTTGTTTGATCCATCAAGTAATGAATACTCCGTATGTGTATGAAGATGTACAAATGCCATATATCCTACCTCTGGCAAGGCTCTTTTAAGCTGTATTTTTCAGGCCATACCAATCTTAATAATAGCATACCCTCCTTATATAAACCACAAAAAAATGAGCCTCCAAAGAGACTCATTCCTTTATTTATAAGATAAAACTGCCTTCCTTTACTCTTTTATGATCAAAGATATTTCTTAAGATCATCCACCTTGTTAAGGGCTTCCCAGGGAAGATTCAGATCATTACGTCCGAAATGTCCGTAAGCGGCTGTCTGCTTGTAGATAGGACGACGAAGATCTAACATCTTTATTATTCCTGCGGGACGAAGATCAAAGTTCTCACGGATGATATCAACTATCTTCTCATCTGAAAGCTTTCCGGTACCGAAGGTATCAACCATTATTGAAGTGGGCTGTGCAACGCCGATAGCATATGAAAGCTGGATCTCACACTTATCTGCAATACCTGAAGCAACTATGTTCTTGGCAACATATCTTGCTGCGTAAGCTGCTGAACGGTCAACCTTTGTGCAATCCTTTCCTGAGAAGGCTCCGCCGCCGTGACGAGCGTATCCACCGTAGGTATCAACAATTATCTTACGTCCTGTAAGACCTGCATCTCCGTGTGGTCCGCCGATAACAAAACGGCCTGTGGGATTTATAAAGAACTTTGTATTGTCATCTATAAGCTCCTTGGGAAGAACAGGATCAAATACATACTTCTTTATATCCTCATGGATCTGCTCCTGGCTAACATCCTCATCATGCTGGGTTGAAAGCACAACTGCCTCTAATCTTAAGGGCTTTCCATCCTTATCATACTCAACCGACACCTGGCTCTTTCCGTCAGGTCTTAAATACTTAAGAGTTCCGTCCTTACGAACCTCTGTAAGCTTCTTTGCAAGCTTGTGGGCAAGAGAGATGGAATAAGGCATATACTCCTCTGTCTCATTGGTGGCATAGCCGAACATCATTCCCTGATCTCCTGCGCCAATGGCCTCTATCTCCTCGTCGGTCATCTTGTTTTCTTTTGCTTCAAGAGCCTTATCAACTCCCATTGCTATATCGCTTGACTGCTCATCTATAGCAACCAGTACAGCACAGGTATTTCCGTCAAAGCCGTATTCTGACTTTGTATATCCGATCTCCTTTACTGTATCTCTTACTATCTTCTGAAAATCAACGAATGCATTTGTGGTTATCTCACCTGTTATCAATACAAATCCTGTACAGGTTGCTGTCTCACAGGCAACACGACTGTTAGGATCCTGTTCCATACAAGCGTCTAACACTGCATCTGATATGGCATCACAGACTTTATCCGGATGTCCTTCAGTCACAGATTCTGATGTGAATAAAAACTTCTCCATTATCTATCCTCCTTTTTATTTCAAAAGCCAAAACTCTTTTTCAGCCTTATACCCAACATTTATCCTACTTTAAATTTAAACTTGGTGATCTCCTGTTCGGAGCTTACCTTTTCTATCAGTGCTCCGAGACTTCTCAGCTTTTCCGGGAAGTCCTCGTAGCCTCTTTCTATATACACAACATCATCCACAGTAGATATCCCTTCAGTTGCAAGAGCTGCCAAAACCAATGCTGCGCCGGCTCTCAGATCCGGAGCGGAAAGGGATGAAGAGGTCAGCTTACTTACTCCTTCTATTATGGCTGAATTCCCCTCTACCTTTATCTTTGCACCCATTTTGGTAAGCTCATCAACATATCTGAACCTGTTTTCAAAGATACTCTCCGTTACGATACTCATTCCTTCGCATATGGCAAGGGTCGTAACGATCTGGGGCTGCATATCCGTGGGAAATCCGGGATAAGGCAGAGTCTTTACCTGGGTATGGCTTAACCTCTTTGAGGCCACTACCCTGAGGGATTCATCAAATTCCTCTATCTGGCAGCCCATCTCTATAAGCTTGGCGCTTATGGACTCCAAATGCTTGGGAATTATGTTCTTTATCATTACATCTCCCTTTGTGATAGCTGCGGCAAACATAAATGTGCCTGCCTCTATCTGGTCGGGAATGATGGAATAGGTTGTTCCGTGAAACTTCTCAACGCCTCTGATCCTTATAACATCAGTACCGGCTCCCTTTATATTGGCTCCCATACTGTTAAGGAAGTTGGCAACGTCTACCACATGGGGCTCCTTTGCTGCGTTTTCTATGGTGGTCTTACCCTCTGCAAGAGCCGCAGCCATCATTATGTTTATTGTTGCCCCAACAGTAACAACGTCAAGGTATATATGGTTTCCCACAAGCCTGTCAGCCTGGGTTGAAATATGTCCATGGGATATCCTGACATCCGCTCCTAAGGCCTTAAAGCCCTTGGTATGCTGGTCAATGGGACGGCTTCCTATGTTACATCCTCCGGGAAGAGCCACCTCAGCCTTTCTGTACTTTCCGAGCAAAGCCCCAAGCATATAGTAGGATGCCCTTATCTTCTTTATATATACAGAATCTACAGTCGTGGAACTGATCATGGAACTATTGATCTTTACGGTATGTCTGTCAATATGTTCGACAACAACGCCTATGCTCTGCATAGCCTTTATCAATATATTTATATCACTGACATCAGGAAGATTTTCAATTATAACTGATTCATCACTCATTACAGAGGCAGCCAGGATACCCAGAGCCGCATTTTTAGCCCCGCATATCTCAACATCCCCCACCAGGGGATTGCCGCCCTTTATGACATACTGTTCCACAGCTTTTACTCCTGTCATATTAGTTTTCTTAACTATTTCAGTACTTCTTTGAAAATAACGTATATTAACCTGACCGGTTTCAACAAACCAATCATCACGATTATATACCAGCTATTATATTTTGTAAACGAAGAAGATTTACAAAAATAATCTTTAATAATTTTTTTATTAGTTAATATAACTAAGAGGATTGACCTGCACTCCGTTAACTAATATCTCAAAATGCAAATGCGGTCCTGTACTTACACCGGTATTTCCGCTTAGAGCTATCCTCTCACCCTGCCTTACGGTCTGGCCGGAGCTTACTAATACCTTCTTTAAGTGGCCGTATCTTGTGACCATTCCGTTGGGATGCTGGATATATACACAATAGCCGTATCCGGATCCCCATCCTGCTCTTATGACCGTACCGCCTGAGGAAGCAAATATACTGGTTCCTATAGGAGTCGCCCAGTCCACGCCCTTATGGAAGGTTGAAGCGCCTTTCTTTGGAGCCTTACGTCTTCCAAAGCCTGAGGACAAGCGTCCTCCCGAAAGGGGCTTTATAAAGGTAGGAGGAGACTTTGTTCCTCTCTCTACCAGCTTGGCCACAGCCTTTACCACATCCTCCTCATAAACTATATCCACCTTGCTCTGGGCTTCATTCTTATAGATTATGTCAGCAACCACCTTTCTGAAGCCCTCAACAGGTTCTCTTATAACAGCGCTTTCCGTAGTATACCACTCATCATTATCCACATATTCCACAGGGGCATTGTAGTTTTCCTCATAGTAGACCTTTGCAGTACGAAGTATTGAGAGCTCAGGCTCGGGAGAAGTTATCTTAAGTACATCTCCTACCATTATGGAGGAATTCACATTTGGGATGGTATCCTTATTGAGAGCAATAAGCTGATCAAGACTTGTTCCTGTCTTCTTGGCAATGCCGGAGAGACTGTCTCCCGCAACCACCTCATAGGTAGCGTCCTTTTCAGATCTCTTTGTAACAAGCTCTATGGCGTCCTCTAAGCTTACTATTTCCTCAGGATCGGAATAGGCCTGGACCACCTCCACATTCTCCTTGTAATCTAAGTCAAATACTCCAAATTCATAGCTGTCAACGTCCTTATTCTCTGCCTCGTTAAATATATTATCAAGCTTTTCGGAAGCTCCGGCCTTTGGAAGGATTGCTTTTTCTTCTTCCTCCTTCTGCTTTGCCTCCTTTTCCACTTCCTCGGATTTTCTTACCTCCGTAGTCAGAACATTCAGCTCTCTTGTAGGGTCAAGTACCAGATTCACATTAAATTTGTTTTCTTCATCATAGGGCTCCTTTGCCGCATACAAAAGAGCCTGCACCTCTTCGGTTGTCCTTAAGTTTATTGTAAGATCGTTTATCTTTACCTCATAAACCGGTTCCTTGGTCTTCTGAATACCTTCACTGAGGGCATTATACATATTGTTTATTATGGTCTCTTCCTCATCCACGGATCCGAAGATCTTTTTCGTACCGCTCAAAACCAGGTCGTACTTTATTAAGACCAGTCCGTCATTTTCCCTGGCTATCCTTTTTCTGGCTTCAACCATCATCTTATTTACCTTGGAGCTGTCATTTACGGATCCCACACCTGTACCGTTTATGAAAATGGTGATCAGATTGTTTGCATCACTATCTTTTTTAATACCGGGTGCAAGCACAAAAACGAGCAATGCTGCTACCAGCATTGCCCATATATGACTATATCTTACTGATATATAATACTTCGTCAAATGCCATCCCGTACTTCTTTTATAGCCCGAAAGGGATGGAGATGAAGCTCTTTGTCTTCTTGTCATAGTATTCTGAATATATAGAGTATAAGTAAGCCAAGATTAACGACTGTAAGAGCCAACTGTATTATTGAGAATATCTTTACTGTTCCAACACTCTTTAGAACCTTATCCCCTGAACCCTTTTCATGCTCCTCAAAGGCTCCTAAAACGTTTCTGTAACATTTTACGCTTTCCTTATGAACATGATCTTCAAGCCCTGAGATAAGATCGCTTAAGGATTCCTTGTCATCCTCATCATCCTCTTCCTTGTTGCTTTCAGCGGCTGCCCTTGCAGCGGCTGCGGTAAGTATCTCATCGGCCCTTGCCTCTATCTCTTCCTTTACGGCATTAAGCAGCTCCTTGTTACCGGCTATTGCCGCAAGCAACTCCTGCTTGTTCTTTGTGCTGAGTGCCTCGATATCCTCCATATCTATGGCTTCCTCGTCGGAAGAAGAGCTCTTGCCGGCATTCTTGTTTATCTTTTCAACACCCTCCTGAAGCTCTCCCAGTATATCAAGACCTCTGTCTAACATCTTGGAATTGTTATCAACTGCATGAAGTATATTCTTTTCAGAGGATATTCTGTCTTCCTTAGCCTCTTCAAGGTAATCCTTGATAACCTCAAGCTGTCTTGAGTTGTTGGCATCAGGCTGTCTTGACCTTCTTGGCTCGCCGTAGTCCCTTCCGCCATAGTCCTCTCTGCCCATGTCGTAGCCGTAATCGCCCTCAAATCTGTCCATTCCCATGGACCGGTCCATCGATCTGTCCATGCCCATGCCTCTGTCGTTACTCATACCTCTATCGTTACTCATCCTGTCCGCATTGTTTCTTGTCTGTGTGCTTCTGGATGAATTGTTTCTGTCATATCTGCTCCCAAACCTGTCCCTAAAGCCGTCCATTTTTTCCTCCTTATTAACTATTAAAGATATAAATTTCGCTAACATTTTAACACTTTCCCCCTTTAATTACAACACATTAGATATTCAGCTTTTGAAAAGTGTCTTTCTCAAAGATATAAAGGCAGGGAATATAGATTTCCTTATAGCTGCCCCATAAACAGCCCTTGACTCTGTTTTTGTAAAGTAGAAGAGACTGCTTGTATAGGCCCTTCTCTTCTGCCAGGAAGCATAAAGCTCTCCATAGCTTACCCTTGCCTCTCTCCCCCAGCTGGAAAGCCTTAAAAGGGGGGCGCCTTTATCATTGTACAATATATCTGTTATTGTGGCAAAGTGTGATTTCATTGAGGAGTTGTAGCTGCTCTCCGGGTCATTGACCTTTGAATAAACCTTAAGTGAATGCTTATTAAAAGAGGTCAGTATTATCACATATCCAGCCTCCCTAAGACCCTTCTTGATAAAGGCAAGACCCTCATCATAGCCTGAATAGGTACTTTCATATACATGGCTCATTAAAAGCAGTCCGTTTTTTTTACTGTATTTAAGCATGCCTCTTATTAAGGTCCCCTGAGACATTCCAAAGCTTGGGATAAGATACTTAAAGAGCCTGCTCTTCCTTTCTGATCTGTTATATAAATAATTGATAAGGGGAAGCTCAAAGACATGCATGCTGCTGTACATATCATTCATTATCCTTGTATATTCTTCTCTTGTGATATCCTTCTTTGACAGGGGCTTAAGATCCTCGCTTAGCTTCCAAAGAGCTTCTCCTGAGGCTGCCTTATTCCTTCCTTCCTTATTGTTTGAGAACTCTCCCTTTTTGTCTCCCTGAAACAGTAAAATCCTAAGGGCATTTGCCAAGGCCACTACTCCGCAGCCTCCGTAAAACCTTGTGTTTTTCTCAAACCAGCTCTGGTCTCCTCCATAATAGGTCACTCCCCTTAAAGGATCCTTTATGATAAGAGCAGTTTTTAATTTATTCTCTTCCTTTCCACTATCAGGCTTTCTTTCCCTGTTCATTTTTTTCTCCCATCCTCAAACTCCCGATGAAAGCAGGCTTTATGACCCTGCTTTCAATATTCATAAAGTTTTCACAGTCCTTGTGCAATTTGCACAATGATATTTTTATCCGATTTCCATTTTTGTTGATTTTAACCGTTAATTCATAGCTTGTTCATAGTTTATTCATAAATGATTGTTATTATAAATACAGTTCAAGGAACTACTAAAGAACGAAATCCAGATAAATTTTTTCATAATATTGCCCAGGTGATTCTCATCCACCTGGGCACTCCTCATGTATTGGGACTTAAAAGTAGATCCCTGCCGGTTAAATCCAAGGCAGGGATCATTTTATTACTTACTAAGTCTAACCTAATCTGGCCAGGTTATGTATTTCCTCATTCAATTTAAGCATTCTTTCATCCAGATCCGAAACCATTATAGAACAGTCATAAAGCTCCTTCTTTATCTCATCAGGAGCGTTATGAGAAAACTTATAGTTCATCTTATGCTCTAAACTTGCCCAGAAGTCCATGGCAACGGTTCTTATCTGAATCTCAACCTTTGTATCATAAACCGAATCCGAAAGAAAGATAGGCACCGTAACTATCATATGATAGCTCTTATAGCCGCTGTTTTTTGGATTCTTGATATAATCCCTGGTATCCAGGATACTTATATCACTCTGATTTGTTATCATGTCAGCAAGTCTGTAGATATCCGAAGTAAAGGAGCATATTATACGTACTCCTGCTATATCATTCACATATTTCTGCATATTCTCAATGGTGGAATCAAGACCCTTCCTCTTAAGCTTTCTTACTATACTCTCAGAGGTCTTTATCCTTACCTTAATATGCTCAATAGGGTTGTATTGATGAATATGCTGAAACTCGTCATTAAGTATCTCTAACTTGGTACCCATTTCCTTCAAAGCGGAGTTATAGAGAAGCATTAAAGTTTCCCAATTGTCAATTTCCGATTTTCCCTGAATTTTATATTCCAAATCTACACCACCTGTTTATTATCTATACTGTATTTCTTTAAATATTCCAAAGCTCTAAGCCACAAAAAACAGAAGGGCTTTCACGTCCTTGCAGGCAATGGAAAAATTAAATTATTTACGAATTCTTTCTCCCACGATAAAACTTTAAAAAAAAGTTTTTAAAGAAACGCTTATTTAATCTATCTTTTCACGAATTTTGACCACATGTTGATTATATCATATAATTATGATATATGTTATAAAAATATCCAATTTTTTAGCTTTTTTTAGACATTTTTACTGCATTTTTCGGAGGAGATCATGTTCAGATTGTGGGCCAGGGAATTTAAGAACAATAAAATGATAAAGGATATAACCGTGTCAAATGATAAAAATGATACAAGAACTCACAAGGTTTTTGAAGCTATGGATGAGATCTGCTACAGCTTTGACCTTTCTAAGCCAATATGGCTTGATAATATAGTTGAAGAATTCAGGCTCCATTCAAAAACCCGTTTTACTCAGGATTCTTTCATAGAGCCTGTTGATTTTGATTATTTAGAGATTCAGGTCATCGAAGAGGACTAATGACCTATGCCAAGAGCTCCTTGGCAAGATCCACATGCTGGATACTTCCCACGCTTCCGTTTTCATAGAGAAAGATCCCCGTCTTTCTTATGGCGGCGTTAGTCCTGTTTGTATGATGATCATTCAGCTTAAAATCTGTTGCTGCGTTACCAAGATATATTGCCCCTATATCCTTCTCCTTCAGCTTATAAAGAGTCTGCTCACCCTTATCGTCAAAGACGCATATTCTAAGCTTCTCAAATACGCTGTCTGCTTCATCTATAAAACCGTTTTTATCCTCATCATACTTACTCAGATCATAAAATCCGTCACCTGTCTTGGTCCCAAAAAGTTCACTGCCGTCATTTACCATACCATCTTCATTTTTATCAATAGCCAGAAAGCCGCTGCCTTTTGCAAGCCTTGATATCCTGTCCTCTTTTCCGTCCTGATCCAGATCAAAGCTTATCTTTTGATCGGATACTTGAGCAATATCACTATCAAGATTTATCACCAGAGGATCACACATTACAGATACTATATTCTCAACCTCTGACCTGTAACTTTCCTCAAAGCTTCTGCTCATGGAAAGAGACAGATTAAATTCAAGCTCCCTGCCGTCTGCTGTCACCACCTTACCTGTAGTTTCAAATGATGTTTCCTCACTTTCCTTGTAATAATGCTCTATTGTCTGTTTTTGAAAATAGTAATTGGGATTTCTGTTCTCTGACTTACTCGTTATTTCAGACAGGGTAAGGTCTTCATTTTCATCTAACTTTCCCCCAAAAAGGATGCGTATGAGATAAGAGATACATTCTGTTCTGATCCTTGATATGGCATCCTGTTCAAGCTTGTCAAAAGCTGTTTTGCTGTCTGTTTTAACAGCATTTTCCGACTCCTTTAAAAGGTCGCTCATGGAATTTTTAAACTGATCCTTAAGATCGATATCTGTCCCTTCCTTTAATTCCGCTGATAAGGACATATAAGCATCCCTGCTGACAGAAGTGTATTTTCTGGCAGATTCCATTCCTATTTGACTGCTTGCTATTACCAATAATTTCCCTCCATAAAATAATAGTTGATAAAAAAAACATATAACGAATCGGAAATCCCTTCCATTCATCATATGCCTTCCCTGGTTAATATGCTTCTCTTCTTAAAATGGGCGCGCGCTTCCCCCACCTGATAATAAATATATCGGTTATTTTATATATTTCTTTAGCTGAGACTTTAAATAAGCTAAAGCTTAACTCTTATTTAATTAAAAGAGGAAGGGCTATAAAACCCTTCCTCACTTTACTGTCTCTGTTTTATTTTATCAGTCTCTTTGATAGAAGTTTATAAGACATCCGTCAAGGATAATGGTTCTCTCATCATCTGTAAGATCTCCCAGTCTCAGTGTGAACTCCTTAAGAGCCTCTCCCACAACATAAGCCTTTATCTCGCTGTCCTTATTTTCAACAGCTTTTCTTATGTTGGGTATAAATATATAGTCCAGATTTTTAAAGGGAAGCTCCCCTTTATCAATAACAAAAGGCAGCATACCCCAGTTAATGAGATTTGAGCGATATCTCTTTGTTGCGTATTCGTTTGAAATGTTGGCCCAGCCTCCCAAAACCTTCTGACAGGATGCAGCCTGCTCTCTTGCAGATCCGTCTCCGGGTTTAACTGCAAAGATGGTGGATCCCACTCCGGTATTATCACTGTTTATTTCCGAATACTCCTTTTTAATCCTTGAATAGATATCGGCTATCTCTTTCACAGCTTCTAAAGCCTGACCCTCTTCCCTTGCCTCTTCTATCTTCTTCATGGCCTTGGCTCTGCCTACATATTCCGGATCCTTTCTGGAAAGGGCAAACTCCGCAAGACCTAAGGGATTGGACCTGTAGGAGGAGGTTTCTCCCGAAGGTATAAGCTCATCCGTTGTAGTTACCGGATCATGGATCTCGGAAACAACTCTCAATATCAGATTGTCTGTAAGGGCACACATCTTAGGCCAGTCCTTGATATTGGGACCAAGCTTGATCTCTACCTTGGGATCTGCCTTACCCTTTGAATCAAATACCCTGTTTTTATATATATTTTCGTCAAAGTAATACTTGTAGCTCTTTAAGGTATTTGCCTCTATCTGCTTGTCTGCGGCAGTTAAAAAGCCTTTATTTGCAGCAGTAGCCGCTATGGACCTTGCATCCATAAGAGCTACGGAAGAGATCTGGCCGTTCTGAAGCTTTGAACCCTCTCTGTTAGGGAAGTTCCTGGTGGAATGCCTTATGGAAAAAGCATTGTTGGCCGGTGTATCTCCTGCTCCAAAGCATGGGCCGCAGAATGCGGTTTTCAGCACTGCACCTGTCTCAAGGATCCTGGCTGCACAGCCATTCTTAATTATTTCCATATAAACAGGCATGGAAGCCGGATATACGCTAAGGGTAAATTCATCCGATCCTATTGTCTTTCCTTCAAGGATATCTGCCGCCGCACAGATGTTTTCAAATCCGCCTCCCGCACAGCCTGCTATTATACCCTGCTCAACATAGAGCTTTCCGTCTACCACCTTATCCTTAAGGGAATACTCTACCTGGCCGTCGAGGCTTACCAAAGCCCTCTCCTCCACGTCATGAAGTATATCTTCAAGATTTGAGTTTACCTCTTCTATTGTATAGGTATTGCTGGGATGGAAGGGCATTGCTATCATTGGTCTTATTTCCGAAAGATCTATCTCAATAAGTCCGTCATAATAGGCAGCCTCACCCGGCTTCAATTCCTTATAAGAAGCTTTTCTTCCATGGATCTCATAGAACTCCTCCACCTTCTCATCTGTCTGCCAGATCGATGAAAGACAGGTGGTTTCGGTAGTCATAACATCCACGCCTATTCTGAAGTCTGCTGAAAGCTCAGAAACTCCCGGCCCCACAAACTCCATTACCTTATTCTTTACATATCCGTTTTTAAATACTGCCCCGATTATGGCAAGAGCCACATCCTGAGGACCTACTCCGGGAATGGGCTTTCCCTTAAGGTATACGGCTATGACCTCAGGTCTGTCTATATCGTAGGTTCTTGATAAGAGCTGTTTAACCAGCTCAGGTCCTCCTTCACCTACTGCCATAGTACCTAGAGCTCCGTATCTTGTATGGGAATCCGATCCTAAGATCATCTTTCCACACTCAGCCAGCATCTCCCTTGCAAACTGGTGGATAACCGCCTGATGGGGAGGAACATAGATACCTCCGTATTTCTTTGCACAGCTGAGGCCAAACATATGGTCATCCTCGTTTATTGTTCCCCCAACTGCACAAAGTGAATTATGACAATTGGTAAGAACATAGGGGATCGGAAACTTCTCAAGTCCTGATGCCCTGGCTGTCTGGATTATACCTACAAAGGTTATGTCATGGGAGGTAAGCTTATCAAACTTGATCCTAAGCTTATCCATGTTCCCTGACTTGTTATGCTCCTTAAGTATTCCGTAAGCTATTGTATTTTTTAAAGCCTCTTCTTTACCGATGCTTACCCCTTTTAAAGATAATGCAGCTGCCGCATCCTTATCATCCTTTACGATCTCTTCACCCTTTATAAGGTAAGCTCCGGTATCATATAATTTTATCATTTAAATCCTCCGGATATCCTTAGATCTTATTCATTATTATCTTGTCAAGATGCCAGATATCATCAACATATTCCTGAATGGTACGATCTGAAGAGAACTTACCGCTGCAGGCGATATTAAGTATAGCCATCTTTGCCCACTTCTTCTCATCCTTATAAGCCATCTCAACTCTTCTCTGAGCCTCTGCATAGGACTTGAAATCCTTAAGGATAAAGTAGGTATCAGCCTTTGAAGTTGACTGTGTATTTAAGAGTGAGTTATAAAGATCTCTGAACCTGTCGGGATCGTTCTGGCTGTAGCTTCCGTTAATAAGCTGCATAAGAACCTTTCTTACATCAGGATCATTGTTGAAGATCTCTGTAGGATTGTATCCGCCATGGTTTTCATACTTGATAACCTCTTCAGATGAAAGACCGAAGATAAAGGCATTTTCATTACCTACTTCTTCAACTATCTCTACATTGGCACCGTCCATGGTTCCAAGGGTTACGGCACCGTTTAACATAAACTTCATATTACCGGTTCCTGAAGCCTCCTTACTTGCAGTAGAGATCTGCTCTGATACGTCAGCTGCAGCAAAGATCCATTCAGCATTTGATACACAGTAATCCTCTATAAATACAACCTTTATCTTTCCGTTTATTGAAGTATCCTTATTTATAACATCAGCAACTGAGTTTATAAGCTTGATGGTAAGCTTTGCATTTCTGTAACCTGCAGCAGCCTTGGCACCAAAGATAAATGTTCTTGGATAAAAGTCCATATCGGGATGCTCTTTAAGGTTGTTGTAGAGATACATTATATGCAGGATATTAAGAAGCTGTCTCTTATACTCATG
>JAILBX010000007.1 GCA_024680675.1 Lachnospiraceae bacterium
CTAATCAGTGTTTACTTAGCCCGACAATACCGAAGGATTTAGTAAGGACCTTAAATCTCTTAAACTGTTCTTGCTTTCAGCTCATTATCAATAAGCTCTATCAGTATTGTCGAACCGCCTTCAACATTTCCTTCAAGAATAAGCCTTGCAGCCAATGTCTCCACGGTTTTCTGGACATATCTTTTAAGAGGTCTCGCACCATACACAGGATCATAACCCTTATCAACAATAAAGGCCTTTGCATCCTCAGTTAATTCGATATCTATATCCTTGTCCTCAAGCCTCTTATTAAGATCTCCTATTAAGAGTTTAATGATACCACCTATATTGTCCTTAGTCAAAGGTTTAAACAAAATTGTCTCGTCCAACCTGTTGAGAAATTCAGGTCTGAAATGAGCCCTTAATTCATTTAATACCGCCTCGCTTGCATCAGCTTTTATATTGCCCTCTTCATCTATTCCCTCCAGCAGGTATTCGGATCCTATGTTTGAAGTCATGATCAGGATAGTATTCTTAAAATCAACGGTCCTGCCCTGGGAATCCGTAACTCTTCCATCATCCAATACCTGAAGAAGAACATTAAACACATCCGGGTGGGCCTTTTCTATTTCATCAAAGAGCACCACTGAATAGGGTTTTCTCCTGACTGCCTCACTAAGCTGTCCTCCCTCTTCATAACCCACATATCCGGGAGGTGCTCCTATGAGCCTTGATACAGAGAACTTCTCCATATATTCACTCATATCTATTCTTACCATATTGTTTTCATCATCAAAGAGGCTGGCAGCCAGAGATTTTGCAAGCTCTGTCTTACCCACTCCGGTAGGTCCCAGGAACAGGAAGGAGCCTATGGGCTTTGAGGGATCCTTGATCCCGGCCTTACTCCTTATTATTGCCTCCGTAACCTTCATAACAGCTTCTTCCTGACCTATCACTCTTTTATGAAGTTCACTGTCAAGATGAAGAGTTTTTGCCCTTTCGCTTTCAGTTAATTTGGCAACGGGAATACCTGTCCATCTTGAAATGATCTTTGCGATCTCCTCATCGGAAACATTTTCATGTACCAAGGTAAGACCGGCTTCCTTTATCCTTTCCTCCTCAGCGGCTAAGGTCTCCTTAAGCTTTGGAAGGATTCCGTATTGAAGCTCTCCTACTCTTGAAAGATCCTGATTTCTTGTGGCTATCTCTATCTCATTATTTGTTTTTTCAATCTCTTCTCTTATGGATGAAAGCTTTTCAATGGACTTCTTTTCATTTTCCCACTGAAGCATCCTGTTGTTCTTTTCTTCATTGATCTCAGCCAGATCCTTTAACAGGATTTCAAGTCTTTCCTTGCTGAGCTTATCCTCCTCTTTTTTGAGAGCCTCGGCTTCTATAGCCATCTGAGTGGCCTTACGGTTCAGCTCATCCAACTCGGTAGGCATGGAATCAAGCTCCGTCTTTATAAGGGCACAGGCCTCATCCACCAGATCTATTGCCTTGTCCGGCAAAAATCTGTCGGAAATATACCTGTGGGAAAGAGTGGCTGCGGAAACCAGGGCAGAATCAGTGATCTTCACATGATGGAAGTTCTCATATCTCTCCTTTATCCCCCTTAATATGGAAATAGTATCCTCCACAGAGGGCTCATCCACCATAACAGGCTGAAATCTCCTCTCAAGGGCAGAATCCTTTTCAATATACTGCCTGTACTCATCAAGAGTCGTGGCTCCTATGCAATGGAGTTCACCCCTTGCCAGCATAGGCTTAAGCATATTCCCCGCATCTAAAGCCCCATCGGTTTTTCCTGCTCCGACTATGGTGTGAAGCTCATCTATAAAGAGAATGATCTTTCCATCGGAGTTTTTCACATCATCAAGCACTGCTTTAAGTCTTTCCTCAAACTCCCCCCTGTATTTAGCTCCGGCTACCAGAGCTCCCATATCCAGGGCAAAGATCTTTTTATCCTTAAGAGTCTCGGGCACATCCCCTCTTACTATCCTTTGGGCAAGCCCTTCTACAACGGCAGTTTTACCTACTCCGGGTTCTCCGATAAGAACAGGATTGTTTTTGGTCTTCCTTGACAATATCCTTACAACATTCCTTATCTCACTGTCTCTTCCGATAACAGGATCAAGCTTCTGGTTCTTAGCCTTTTCCACCAGCTCTTCTCCATATTTCTCAAGGGTATCATAAGTAGCCTCCGGATTATCCGAGGTCACCCTCTGATTGCCTCTGACCGTTGAAAGAGCCTGCAAAAACCTTTCCCTGCTTATTCCATACTCCTTAAAAAGCTCCTTTATTGCCTGGTTTGGATGCTTTATCATTGACAAAAACAAATGCTCTACCGATACATACTCATCTCCCATTTGCTTTGCCTCATCCTCAGCGCTTATAAGCACCTTATTAAGGTACTGTCCTATATAAACCTGACCGCCCTGAACCTTGACTCTTTTCTCAAGCCTGCTTTCCACATTTTTTTTGAAATGGGAAGTATCGATCTCCATCTTTTCTATAAGCTTAAGGATAAGAGAGTCCTCACCTGTAAGAAGAGCATAAAGAAGATGTTCCTCTTCTATTTCCTGATTCCCATAATCATATGCTATTTTTTCGCATTGATTTACAGCCTCTATAGATCTTTGAGTAAATTTGCTAATGTTCATACCAGTCACCTCTTTTCTTGATCATCCCGGGTAACAATAAACTCATTACCATCTTTTTCTAAAGGATACTTTACATCTATTTGTTAGCCACGTCAAGTGGTGAGTGCTAATTTTTCTGATTTTATTAAATTTTATAAGTTTTCTTAATAAATCAGAACAAAAGTTCGATTATCTCTTGACATCCAAACATTTGTTCGGTATTATATATTCAGACGGGTACTTAAACCCCAAAAAAGGGAGGTATAAGCATGAATATCAGTGACTATAACATAATTGCAGTTGATTTTGACGGAACTCTTTGCAGTGATGCCTATCCGGCTATAGGTGCTCCTAATCTCCAACTCATTTATAATTTAATAAAGCTAAGAACCGGCGGTAAAAAACTCATATTATGGACCTGTCGCTGTGGAGAGCCCCTGATAGAGGCTGTAAAATGGTGTGAAGAACAAGGACTGTATTTTGATGCCGTAAATGAAAATCTCCCCGAAATCCTTCAAAAGTACGGCACAGACTCCAGAAAGATCACAGCAGACATTTATATTGATGATCGGTCTGTTTTCCCCCTTTCCATGGACACTGAAGCCCTTTGTTCATAATTCGTTAACAAATCATAAACAAACTGTTAAAATCAAAATTCATTTTTTTTCATATTTTGATTTTATATTATTAGTATACAAAGAGAAGATCATTTTAATATGCTTAAATCTTTTTCATAAAATAGCCAGACAGGAAAATCTGTCTGGCTCCTCCCTTTTTATAGGGATTTTTTTCTTTAAAAACAAACAGCCACCATCTGAATGATAGCAGCTGTTTATTCTAAACCATATGTACATCCATTTGGGGAAATGGAATGT
Source organism: Lachnospiraceae bacterium (assembly GCA_024680675.1). GTDB lineage: Bacteria > Bacillota > Clostridia > Lachnospirales > Lachnospiraceae > UBA2868. Next base: position 3,497 of record JAILBX010000007.1, read on the forward strand.
TTATACCGTTTTTATCAAAGGCTTCCTTTATTTTCTCATTCAGCCTCCACTTTGTTTCCCAAAACTTATCGGTAGCAACATAGGCTCTCAAGCCAATCCTCATGCTTGAATCCTCAAAGCTGTCCAAAAAGACCAATGCATCTCCGTCTGCCTCAATATTAACCTCATTCTTCACCTGCTCCAGTATTATCTCTCTGACCTTATTGATATCTGAATTATAAGACACCCCGATAAAGATCTCTATTTTTCTCTTGTTCTCGGCGGTGGTATTTATCAGGGTCGTATTGGCAAGAGTACCGTTTGGGATAACGACGATCCTGTTATCAACCGTTCTGAGTCTGGTATGTACTATAGCTATATCCGTCACCGTTCCCTCAAATTTACTGTCAACAACTATATAATCTCCTACTGCAAAGGGTTTAGTCATAAGTATCAGAACACCGCCTGCAAAGTTTGACAAGGCTCCTTGAAAGGCGAGTCCAAGGGTAAGTCCTGCAGAACCTACAATGGCAAGTATGGAGGTAGCTTCAATACCAAAGCTTCCCGCTATCATAAAGATCAGGATCCCGTACAGCAATATCTTCACTATGGAATCAATAAAGGTTATATTATCGATAGGCAGGGAAGACCTGTCCAGATATTTTACCAAAGCTTTCCGGACAAATTTTATGACATATACGCCGATTATAAAGAATATGGCTGCATAAATGATCTTCATAAAAAATTCAACAGAGCTCTCTTTTATGTTGGTTTTAAATATATTTGACAGGGATTCCGTTACCTCTTTTGCTCCGGGTGTATCCGGCATATCCGGTAATTGAGCCAAAAATATATTCATAGATCATGCTCCTTCATTTGATATTATTTAAAAATGTAGCCTTTTTTGGACTTCTGATATAACCTTTTTGCCTTTAAAAACCATTAAGCCGATAAGTACTAAAAGACTTATGACAAAACAGATATCCCAGGCTATCGAAGCCCTTGAGCCTCTTATTAAAAGGACTAAGAAAGGAATAACTCCCAGAAGAACGCTCCACAATATGTAAAATATAACATTATAGTCACCGGCCTTATCAATAAAGGATAGTACAAAGTTTGCAACCAAGGCTGCCGTGATAAAAGCCGGAACGATATAATGAACACTTATCCCCCTATAACCAATGATAAGCTCAGTTACTACTGCTCCAAATGAGGCAAGCATCATAACCAGCGTTATCATCTGGGAAAGTATATCATGATTTCTCATAAAGCGGTAATTAATATAAATTATAAGAAATACCCATAGGGTAACTATAAGCCCAAAGTGTATATGCTTTCCGCCTATAAAAATAAAATCAACGATAAGGGTCAAAACAGCAGCGGACAGCAGCAGGAAAAGAATTATATTCTGGATCAGATTCCGCTGTTTAACATTTGCGCTTACCGGAAAATGATCCACCGTTGCATCCCCTAGCAGCGCTCCCTGACATAAGGGACATTCTTCAAAGGTTCCACCTATATTTATCTTACAGTTAGGACAATTTTTCATTCAAAAGCCTTTCTATATTATGTGTGGCTTATTCAGCAATATCAGTAGCATAGAGGTCGACCTTCAGACCTTCTTCAGCAAAGCCGCTTATAAAATTCCTTAAAAAGCCTGTATTTCTGTAGGCAGAGACTATGCCCATAACAAAGTCCTCCTCATAGGATAAGCAGGTTATAAAAAAGCTCTGGGTAGAGCAATATGCTGAATAGCCCTCTATATAAGGTTTTAACTCCTCAGGCACACTTATCTTTCCCATATTGGATATTACAGCTGTAACCCCTTTGTTTTCAATGAGGGAAGAGAAATTTACAACGGGATTTTTTATGAACAAAGGCACCATTCTCACAAAGAGAAGACGCTCGATCTTTTCATAATTATTCATCCTTTTTGCTATCATTTCAGGTGTAAGCTCACTTTTTAACTTCGAATCACATTCTCTGCACAGGTCCTTAAGACTGATATCTTTGTTGAAAACATGTCGTACATAGACTGAATTAAAAAAATTTCTTGAGGTTGATGAATCATAGAAATTTCTGAGATTTACCGGCATGCTCACAGTCACCGGTCTCTGCCTCTGTAATAAAGGCATATCATCTCTTATTGCCAGCATGAGCCTGGCACACAAATAGCTTGTAAGGGTGGCTTCATTCTCCTTAGCCATCTTCAACAGATCCTTAAGAGGAAAATGAACCTCAAAAAACTGGAGCTGTTCATTTGGTAGTTTTAAGCCTCTCATATGATAAGCCATTTTGAGCTTTTCAGCCTTTAAAAATTTTCCATCCTTTTCAAAAAACTTATCAAAGCTGTCCTCCTCCCTGCCTGAGGCAGTTCCTGCTCCCTTAAAGCTAACCTCACTAAGCTTTCCCGGATATAGCAGATTGAGATAATAGAGCAGAATAAGATTCAGAAACTCTACTCCTCCGTTACCATCAGTAAGAGCATGGAACATATCCAGATTGATCCGATTATACCAGTAGCTCACCTTGAAATGAAGCTTTCCCTTTACTGAAGGACCATACAAGGTAGGACATGGCCTGTCATTCTCTTCTGCTACCTCAGGTTCTATATCAGTCCTGTCCATATAATGCCAAAAAACGCCCTTATGTATCAATACCTGATACTGAGGACGCATTGAAAGTGCTCTTTTTACAGCTGTTTCTAAAAATTCAGGTTCTATTTCTTCCTTAAGCTCAACGCTTATCCTAAAGGATCTGGTATCTCTTTTATTGTAGGATGCAAGAAAAACCTTAGCAACATTATCAGGTTTATACCAGGTATTAGATGCCATATCCTCTCCTTTTATATCACTTTATATATAAATTCTCCAATACTGTTCATGGCCTTCCATGACTTTCTTAAAGGCATCTGTTGGAAAACATGCCAACTATCCTCATATATCTCAATATCTGCCATAACATCAGCCTCTTTTAAAGCCTCCACAAGTCTTTCGCTGTCGGATTTTAAGATCTCATTACTTCCAACCTGAACGAAGGTAGGGGGATAATCATCAAACTCCCCATACAAAGGACTGTATTGAGGCAGGGCAAAATCCACATTGCTTCCGGCATAAGCCCCCCTGCAGGCTTTTATGTATTCAGCGGTGAGTATGGGGTCAATTTCTTTACATTCCTCATAGGAATCTCCGCTCATAGTCATATCTGTCCAGGGACTCATAAGCACCATGGCTCCCGGCATAAGTCGCTCATTTGCCTTCAGCTTCTGGCATACCAAAAGAGCAAGATTTCCTCCGGCGGAATCTCCTACTATGACCACATCCCTTGCTCCATAGCCCAACTGCATAAGATAGTTCCACACCGTTACAGCATCGTCCACTGCTGCCGGATAGGGATTTTCAGGTGAAAGCCTGTACTCAAAGGAGAAAACCGAAAGGCCTGTATGAAGAGCAAGCTTTGAGGCAATTACTCTTGCATAGTTTATGCTTCCACAGGTATAACCGCCACCGTGACAATACATGATCACATGCTTTTTGTCATGACAGGTATCAGATACTGTCCATTCACAGTTTATATCCTTTACTTTTACTGATTTTGAACTTGTATTAACGGGCAAGGTAACCAGCTTGGAAAACAGATCCATTCCTGTTCTCTGCTTTTTCAAATCCTCCTCAGACACAGACTCTCCGGCAGTTGCAACAGAGTGCACTGCCTTAAGAGCCTGCATCATGGGACTCATTTTTTCTTTTTCATCAAGTTTTTCCTGCTTTGTAATATGTTCTTTTACAAAGTGTTTTATTTGTTTATCCACATTTAATCTAGCCATTTTTAATCCTTATATCCCATAAATGCCTTTAGAGGATTTATCTTCTTTGCCTTTGAAATGATCTCATTCTGATTTGATTTAAGGTAATACTCGAGGCTCTCAAGCTCTTCCGGAGAAAATCCACCGTTTTTTTTGATCTTACAGCTTGGAAGTTCTGCCTCTGCAAATCTTTTCCCGTCTTCAAATCTTACAGCAATATACCGCTTGCCCTTTTCTCCAAGAACACCGGACACACTAAGACGTATATCATTATCCATATTATAACCCTTTTACTTCAGCCCTTTAAATCCCTTGACTGCCTGTCCATATCCTCTACTACAATATCATATATCTCTCCTAAGGATCTGCAATACTCAAGAACCAGCCAGGGTTCATTTGTATGGTAATGAAGCTTTACTATGGCCTTCTCACCGAAGTCATCTTCACCACTGTCCCCTGCCACAACCATGCTGTCTCCCTTAAAGGTCTCTGTGATATAATCTCTTATTTCATCCACAAGATCATCAGCCACATCATCGGCATCTTCACCCTCTGCTATATATTTATCAAGCAAAAGCTGAGTATCATATCTGAATTCGATCATTTTTTAAATCTCCTTACTATAAATATTTCCCCGGGGTCCTCACCGGATCAGCTTATTAATTCTGACCGTAGTAGGCATTTGCTCCGTGCTTTCTGTAATAATGCTTATCCTGAAGCTCTGAAGGAGCAGGCTTTACATCCGGCTTTATAAGCTCACATCTGAATGCCATCTTTGCAACCTCTTCAAGTACTACTGCATTATGAACAGCTTCATGAGCATCCTTACCCCAGGCAAAGGGTCCGTGGTTTTTACATAAAACTGCGGGAACCGCAACAGGATCCTTTTTCCTTGCCTCAAATTCACTTACTATAAGATGTCCGGTATTTTCTTCATAAGCGTCTTCTATTTCATCCTTTGTAAGACATCTTACGCATGGAACCTCTCCATAAATATAATCGGCATGGGTTGTTCCGTAGCAGGGAATATCTCTTCCTGCCTGAGCCCAGCTTGTAGCATAGGAAGAATGAGTATGGACTACTCCACCTATATCCTTAAAAGCCTTATAAAGCACAAGATGAGTGGGGGTATCAGATGAAGGTTTATACTTTCCTTCAACCCTGTTTCCCTCAAGATCCATAACTACCATATCATCCGGGGTCATAATATCATAATCAACACCACTTGGCTTTATTACAAAAAGTCCCGATTCTCTGTCTATCTCGCTTACATTTCCCCAGGTAAAAGTAACCAATCCGTACTTGGGCAGCAGCATATTTGCTTCATACACTTTTTTCTTAAGTTCTTCTAACATTATCCTTAGCCTTCCTCTCTTTATTGTAAATGATGATCAATTACTTATTTAACAGCTCAACAGCTGCCTTTTCCATTTCAAGACCCTTCATATAAGTATCCATGAACTTATCAAAGCCCTTTACTTCAGCCTCATCTGCCTCAAGACTCTCTCCCTTTTCACCGGCAAAGATAACCTCATTTAAGTACTGCTCAAGACTTCTTCCTTCCTTTGCGATCATATATCCTGCGAGAAGGGCAATACCCCAGGCTCCTCCTTCACCGGCAGTTTCCATTACGGATACGGGGGCTCCCACTGCAGCCGCTGCGATCTTCTGTCCAACCTCCTTAGTCTTGAAATATCCTCCATGACCAAACATTCTGTCTATCTTAACATCCTCTGATTTAAAAAGAAGATCCATTCCTGATTTCAAAGCTCCAAGTGCAGAATAAAGATGCATTCTCATAAAGTTTGCAAGGGTGAAGTTTGCTTCTGCGTTTCTTGCAAATACCAAAGCTCCCTTGTCAAATCCGGTTACGGGCTCTCCCGAAACATAGTTATAGGATAAAAGATTTCCGCAATCTGCCTCTCCCTTTAAAGCAACAGAATACAGCTTTGTGAAAAGCTCATTCATATCAACCTTATATCCCATAAGCTCTGAATATTCCTTAAAGATATTTACCCAGGCATTTATCTCCGATGTACAGTTATTGCAGTGAACCATTGCAACCAATGCTCCATCAGGAGTTGTTACAAGGTCTATCTGGGGATAAACCTTTGAAAGCTCTTTCTCAAGTACTATCATGGCAAAAACGGAGGTTCCGGCGGAAATATTACCGGTTCTCTTAGCTACAGAATTTGTGGCAGCCATTCCGGTACCTGCATCCCCTTCCGGAGGACATACGAAAGCTCCAGCCTCAAGCTCTCCCGAAGGATCCAAAAGCTTTGCTCCCTCTTCGGTAAGCTTACCTGCATTTTCTCCCGCCACAAGACACTTAGGAAGGATATCTTCAAGCTTCCACTCACATCCGCAGTCAGACTTTTTGATAAGCTCATTAAACTTTCCTATCATTGTCTTATCATAATCTCTTGTATTTATATCTATAGGGAACATTCCCGAAGCATCTCCGACTCCAAGAACCTTCTCGCCTGTCAGCTTCCAATGAACATAACCTGCCAGGGTTGTAAAGAAGGCAATATTCTTAACATGATCTTCTTTATTTAAAACTGCCTGATAAAGATGAGCGATACTCCAACGCTGAGGGATATTATAATCAAACTCCTTTGTAAGAGCAGCAGCAGCCTCCTCGGTAATTGTATTTCTCCATGTCCTGAAGGGAACAAGAAGCTCTCCTGCCTTATCAAAAGCAAGGTATCCATGCATCATAGCGGAAAAACCCATGGCGCCAAACTTATTTAAAGATACACCATATTTTTCCTTCACATCCTTTTTCAGATCCCGGTAGCAATCCCTCAGACCGTCCCAGATATCATCAAGAGTATAAGTCCAAACTCCGTTTTCCAGACGATTTTCCCATCCATGTCCTCCGGAAGCAATAGGTTTACCGGATTCATCGGTCAAAACTGCCTTGATCCTGGTGGAACCAAACTCAATTCCCAATACTGACTTTCCTTCTGTTATCAACTGCTTTGCGTCCATATCAACCCTCCAATTTATATTTATGCTAGGAACTCCCAAGGGAGTCGATAAAACTTAAATCAAAGCTAATTATATCAATTATCTTACTGTTAGTCTAGCCAAAAAGGAAACTGTCCATTTCAATTATTTTTTCAAATTTCATTTTTTTTTAAAAATTATTTGCCAAAAGAAACTTTGTATCGTATAAATAAATATAAAACAACAGAACTGAAAAATGATCTGAAAAAGATCACCAGAAAAGGAGGATTTAGCAATGTCAGATATGTTAAAAGATAATGATCTTTCATCAGTAAACGGAGGCGCAGGTCTTACTTCCTACGGGTACCCTATTGATAATAAGGGAAACGTAACCTTTACTGATAAGACCGGACAATCAATAGTTCTTAGCTCAGCTCAGTGGAACAACCTTCTGAATAACTACAGACATACCGGCGGTAACCCTGAAGCCTATGTTAAGGACGTAACCATAGCTGAACTCAGAGAAGCTCTGCTTCTTCCTTAATCCTACAAAAAGGATTTCATAAAAAGGATCGGTATAATTCCGATCCTTTTTTATTTCATCTTCAAAAATGCCGGGATATAGTAAGATACCCCGGCATTTCTTATCAAGTCTTTTATTCAACGTCCACGCTTATGCTTTTTTTTCTCAGCCTTGGCCTGATGAGGCGACATTTTTTTCTTCTTTGCCAAAAGCCTGCTTTTTACTGAGCTTACCTCTTCCTCTACAGCTTCAGCTTTAGTATCCTCACATGCTTTTGCGGGCTCTTCAGCCTTCTCCTCCTCACAGCTTTTCTCTTCAGGCTCCTTTATTGCTTCTTCTGGCTTAGGGGGATTTATGCCTGCAACCACACGCATCTTATCCATATTACCCTCTGCTCTAAGAGTCTCATTTGAAATAGCCTCGTCTATGGTGATCTCTCCCTTTGCCACAGCGATTATGGTATCAGCTGATGCAGTGATCAGCCCATCCCTGTCACAATAATCATAGGGTTCGACAAAAACCTTTCCTTGGGAGATTTCTACATAAAAGGCACCCTCTCCCTCTCCTGTAATATTGATCTGAACTGCAATATGCTCACTAACAGAATTCACATCAGCGTCTTTAAATGCTTCCTTTACACACTTAACAACCTCTTCGTATCTCAAATCCACAACCTCCTTATGACAAAATCCATAAAAGCTCTCTAAATTATTATATCAACTATGAGCTGAAAAGCAAATATACTATAAAAATAAAGGCTTATATCATTTCCTCGGGATGAAATATCCTGTCAAAATCCTCAGCTGAGAGGAAATCAAGCTCTATACAGGCTTCCCTTAAAGAAATATTATCTTCATTGGCTTTATGGGCGCATTTTGCAGCGTTTTCATAGCCTATATAGGGGTTTAAAGCAGTAGCAAGCATCAGTGACCTGTGAAGGTTAGTATGCATCTTTTCCTTATTAGCCTTTATTCCACAGGCACAATTCTTTTCAAAAGATATAAGAGACTCTGACAAAAGTCTTGCGGATTGCATAAAATTATAGGCCATAACAGGTAAAAAAACATTTAACTCAAAATTACCCTGGGATGCGGCTATCCCTATAGTTGCATCATTTCCCATTACCTGAACCGCTACCATAGTAACCTGTTCACACTGTGTCGGATTAACCTTCCCGGGCATTATTGAACTTCCCGGCTCATTTTCAGGTATGCTTATCTCTCCCAAACCGCACCTTGGACCTGATGCCAGCCACCTTATATCATTTGCGATCTTCATAAGGTCAGCCGCTAGGGCTTTTATGGCTCCATGGGCAAAGACCAGCTCATCTCTTGAGGTCAGGGCATGGAATTTGTTTTTTGCAGTCACAAAATCCTCTCCGGTAAGCCCTGCGATTTTTTCAGCCGAAAGAGGGCCAAAGTCCTTAGGTGCATTAAGTCCGGTTCCTACAGCAGTTCCCCCTAAAGCCAACTCCTTTAAAGGCTCCACACCTGACTTCAACAATTCTATATCTTTTTCAAGTGAAGCTCTCCATCCGCTTATTTCCTGTGAAAAGGCAATGGGCACAGCATCCTGAAGATGGGTTCTCCCACTTTTTACTATACCCTTATTCTCCTCCTCTAACCTTATAAAGGTTTCCGTCAGCTTCAAAACAGCAGGGATCAGTCTCTTTTCAATGATCAAAACCGATGCTATATGCAAAGCCGTGGGAAAGGTGTCATTTGATGACTGGCTCATATTTATATCATCATTTGGATGAAGGAGCTTCTTCCCCAATATCTCATTTCCTCTGGCAGCAAGAACCTCATTCACGTTCATATTGGACTGGGTCCCGGATCCGGTCTGCCACACCACGAGAGGAAAATGTTCCCACAGTCTGCCCTCGCATATTTCATCGCAGGCTTTTGTTATGGCCCGGCATTTTTCCTCTGTCATTTTTTCAGGCTGTAATTCACGATTAGCCAGTGCAGCTGCCTTTTTCAGTATTCCAAAAGCATTTATCAGCTCCTTTGGCATGGTTTCGATCCCTACGCCTATTAAAAAGTTTTCATGACTTCTTTGAGTCTGAGCTCCCCAGTATTTGTCAGCGGGGACCTTAACCTCTCCCATGGAATCGTGCTCTATACGATATTCCTTTTTTGAATCAAGGATTGACATAGCTTTTTCTCCCTTTATTTTCAACCTCGTCAAAAGCTTAATATACTTTTAGCCCATCAGTGACAACCGTGAGACCCACAGTCTCCATGATGACAATCATGCCCTTCTTCATGATCATGATGATCACAGGCTGTGTCAGGATCGTAATCCAGATCACCTGAAAGGTAGTCATTCATAACATCATCGGCCTTCCCTTTAACTCCCGGTAAAAGCTTTATTCCCAGCTCTGACAAAGCATTTCTTGCACCCATTCCTATTCCGCCGCAGATTAAGACCTCAACCTCTCCGGCTCTTAGAAATCCTGCCAATGCTCCATGCCCGTTTCCGTTAGTATTGATTATCTGCGAAGAAACGATCTTTCCATCACTTACTTCGTAAATCTTAAACTCTTCTGTTCTCCCAAAATGCTGGCCAACCATTCCTTCTTCATAGGTTACTGCAACTCTCATGATATTCTCTCCTTTTTCCTTAATCTCTGAGCTTGCAGGAATTGAATCAATTTTATAGTAGCCCCCTGTGATCCTTATTCTCTTACCATTGATCATTGCATCAGCTATCTTGTATCTTGCATTTTCATAAATTCCGGTAACGGTAGCCCTTGAAACTCCCATAAGTCCCGCTGCCTCTTCCTGAGTGCACTTTTCATAGTCTATAAGTCTTATGGTTTCAAATTCATCCAGCATAAAGTCAATGGTTTCACAGTCATTTTTCGCTTCAGGCAAAAAACTCCAAAATTCCGGATATCCTACTATTCTCCTGCATCTCTTAATTCTTGACATAAGCATTCCTTTCTGACATATGTCAGTATTGAACTAATTTTATTCTTTTTACTGGCATATGTCAACTATGTCCTCTTTTCCTTCAAAGTATCATGATCTGCATTCTCTTATAGCATCAGAAAGACTCCTGCAGTATTCAAAGAGCTCCTCCTGTTTTTTCTCTATGTATTCCCTGTCTTTTCTTCCTGCTGCCTCCTCCAGTGCTTTTGCCTCTTGATAAACCTTATCGGCACCTATGGTTCTTGCGTTACCTTTTAAGGAATGAACCTCTATCTCGTAATCATGCAGATTAGCGGATTCAAATAATGACTTCAATATTTCTATTTTTTTCTCATAACCGGATACAAATTCATCCAGCACTTCAAAATACAGTCCTTCCTCATTAGCACAATAGTTAAGAGCGCTTTTTGTATTCACACCCTTTAGCTTTAATTTTTCCATATCATATAAGCAGCTGTTTATCTCTTCCCCTTCTTCATCTGCACTAAACTCCATGATCTCTTCATCAGATTCAGGATCAAATTCCATTACCTCAAGCTTATCCTCATGCTCTTTATTTTCCTTTTCTAAAGGATCAGGCACTTCCTTTTCCTCATAAGCTTTTTCAGGCAGATATTTCTCCAGCTTTTCAACAAGCTGCTTAAACTCTATAGGCTTTGACAGATAATCCCCAAAACCTTCTTTTAAATAAGTCTCTCTGGCTCCCAACACTGCATTTGCCGTAAGGGCTATGATCACCGTATTGCTGTTTAAAAGGTCTTCCTTTTCGATTTCATGAAGAGTTTCGATCCCATCCATCTTAGGCATCATATGATCCAAAAAGACAATATCATAAACTCTGGCTCTCATAGCTTCAATAGCTTCCATTCCGGAAGACGCCATATCCGGTTTGATCCCGCAAAGCTTTAACAGATTCCTTGCAACCTTCAGGTTCATGTCATTGTCGTCCACTAAAAGTACTTTTGCCCCGGGTGCTCTCAATACAGGATCCTTTTCTCTCCTGGAGAAGCCCTCTCTTAATCTTTTCAAATAATTACCTATAGGTTTTGGATCGGCCACCTTCTGAGTAATGGTAAAAAAGAATTTTGAACCCTTTCCGTACTCGCTCTCAACTCTAAGACTGCTTCCCATTAGATCAAGAAGGTTTGTTATAATAGATATTCCAAGCCCCGTACCCTCTATATTATGATTTCTCATTTCATCAAGTCTTACAAAGGATTCAAAGAGGCCCTTTATATCCTCTTTCTTTATACCGATACCGGTATCCTCAACGGAAACATACAATTCTATATTATCTTCTTCAATCTTTTCGGTTTTTACTGTCAGGGTAACAGATCCCTTTTCTGTATACTTAACAGCATTGGTAAGAAGATTCATGATAACCTGAGAAAATCTTATATTGTCACCTATCAGTTCACAAGGCAGTCTGTCATCAATATCTACTATAAAAGCAATTCCCTTGGTATCGGCCTTTTGTGAAATGGAATTTACCAGATCATTGATAAAAGAGGCTGTGTCATATTGTATGGATACTATATCCATCTTACCGTCCTCTATCTTTGAAAAATCAAGTATACTGTTTATGAGGCTTAAAAGGGTATTTCCTGCCGAATCTATATTTTCCGCATATTCAATGATCTGTTCATTTTCAGCCTCTCTCAAGATCATCTCATTCATACCAAGTACCGCATTTATGGGGGTCCTTATCTCATGAGACATTTGGGCCAAAAATCTGCTCTTTGCAAGACTTGCGATCTCCAGCTTGGAAACCGCCTCAACCTCTTCCGTTATGTCTGCAAAAACACACAGATAACAAAAAGGATCTCCGAAATCATCCTTCAAAGCATTCATTTTTACAGAACATGCTCTCGTTCTTCCCCTGTCCCAAAGCCTTGTATCGTAAATATCGTTTATGGACTTTTTGAACATTTCCTCTTTTGCTTCTTCTTCTATATCAAAAAGATCTGATATATGTTTTCCCTTAAAATCATAAGTATCCGTAAATTGTTTTGCATACTCGTTTATGACCGCAAGCTCACCCTTCATATCAAATACTATAACTCCGGCCTCCATAAATTCAAAAAGCCTGTCCTTTACATTTCCCATTCTTACGTCAAAGGTATTGAGCTGTGTGGCACCATACCACATTACTACTGTACAAAAAGCTGCTCCCATACCTGATGTAGCTATACTGTCTTTACCCATTGCCGGTAAAAAGGTATCAGGAAAAGTAAAAAAGAGCATAACAAAATTCGAGAGAAAGACCATAAACATAAACCTTTTATGCCTCTTAAGATCGTTTGTTTTTATCCATACGAGACCACTGCAAAAAAGGATAAGAAAGATCAGTACTATATATAGAGAGTGAATATGTCTGTTAATGGCATAGTCAGGATTACCTATCCAGGTGGTCCAGTCACCCTTACGTATAAATATATCCACATCTTTAACGGAATATATGAGATAATCTGCAATACCCATTACAATAGATGCAGCTCTTAATACAGAGGCTATGGATTTATTTACTCCTGACATCTCTGTTACCAAAAAGGCCTCAGACACCAGGAATGAGTTGATACCGATCACTCCGAATTTCCTTATATAGTGGCATAATTCAATATCGCCACACATACCTATCATTCCATAACTGAAGCACCAGATAGCAGAGGTAATACCAATAAAAAGAATATAATATTTGATATTACCCTCAGCTTCCCGGTTCCTGATATAAAAGCTTATTCCCAGCACCGACGAAAGAGTTCCAAGAATAAGTAAAATACAGCTTACTACCCACATGATCTCATTACTCCAAACGATAAAACACTAATCTTCCTTCATTTCGTACTCAGTATCTTCATCTATCATTTCTAACATAATCTTAGCAAACCTCGGATCAAACTGACTCCCCATTCCTTTTTCGATCTCCTCTCTTACCACCCCCTGAGGAAGAGGATTCCTGTAGCTTCTATGACTTGTCATGGCATCATAAGAGTCTGCAACAGCTATTATCCTTGCCTCTTCGGGAATATCCTCACCCTTTAAGCCGTCCGGGTAACCCTTCCCGTCGTAACGCTCATGATGCCATCTTGCACCATTTGCAAGCTTTGGCATTTCTCTTATATTTCCCAAAATCCTTGCCCCTAAAACCGGATGATTCTTTATTATGTCATATTCCTCATCGGTAAGCTTTGCAGGCTTATTGATCACGGCGTCCGGTACACCGATCTTTCCTACATCATGAAGCAATCCCATTATATACACATCTTCCAATTCCCGGCCCTCATAACCGGCTCTTCTTGCTATCTCCCTTGAATACTCTGCAACTCTTCCGGAGTGGTTATTTGTATAAGTATCCTTGGCATCAATAGCCGATGCCAGAGATGATACAACGTGAAAAAACAGACTTTCATTTTCCCTGGTCTTTTTCTCTACTTCATAAGCCAGATCGCTCTGCAGGTGATCAAGGTCTATCATATGTCTTACCCTTATGGTAAGAACCTCAGGCACAAAAGGTTTTTTTATAAAGTCCATAGCACCCATGGAAAGACCCTTTGCTTCTGTCTCCTCCTTCTCGTCTGCAGTCAAAAATATTACGGGAATATTTTTTGCCACATTCATTTTTTTAAGAGCCGTAAGTGTTTCAAATCCATCCATTCCCGGCATCTTAATATCCAAAAGGATAAGATCCGGCAGGCTTTTTTTATTCTCTTTCTTATTATCATCTCCAATGTCAAGTACAAGGGATTCATTAAGCTTTATCTCATCCTCCAGTTTTTTAACATAATCTAACAGGGTCTGTCCCGATTTTACAGCTGTCACCCTCATATGTGCTCTGCTTAAAATATGTCCTGCCATTTTCAGATTTGTTTCATCATCATCTACTACTATTACCCAGTCAGCCATTTTTTCTCTCCTCTTTTAGGCTTATTTATCAGTGATAAAGAGCTTTTTCCATTGCTTTTACAAGTTCTGAATATGCTTCAATAAAACTACCGTAATTATCTTCAATAATATCATTCTTCTTCTCATTAGCTGCTTTTTCCAGTAAAAAAGCCTTATCCGAAATATCTTTTGCACCTATGGTTTTAGATGTACTCTTTAAGGCATGGACCACCACCTCGAAATCCTTCCAGTTTTTTGATCCGTATAAGCTACTCAGTCTGCTTTCTTCAGAAGGATAAGATTTCACATAATCCATAAGTATTTCCCTGTAAAAGTCTTCATCTTCTGCACAGAAAGTAAGACCGGCCTTTACATCAACACCTGCTTTTGAGAGCTCATCCCAAAGAGGATCTTTTTCTCTTCCCTCTCCATCCTCTGCTCTTTCCCCGGGATCCTCAAATTCCATCATCCCATCAGACTCGTCTTTCCCCACAGGACTAAATTCCATTACCCCATCTACATCTTCTTTCTCCTCTGCGGGAAATTCCATTATTTCATCCGGGGCTTCCTTCTCCTCTGCGGGAAATTCCATTATTTCATCAAAAGCTTTCTCCTCTGCCTGAAATTCTACTATCTCCTGCGGATTCTTTTCTTTCTTTTTATTATCTTCCTTACCCTTCTTTAACTCCTTCCATACTATCTTATCCTCCGGAAGCCAGTCAGCAAGCTTTCTTTCAAGCCTGGCCACATCTATGGGTTTTGAGAGGTAATCATCAAATCCAAGGTTTATATAATTGTCTCTTGCGCCTGATACTGCATTTGCCGTAAGGGCTATAACCGCAGTATCCTTTTTTAGCAGTTTTTTCTCCTTCAGTGCTTTTAAAGTCTCTATTCCGTCCATTTGAGGCATCATATGATCCAAAAATACTATATCATATTTTTTTGCGGTCATCCTTTCTATAGCCTCAAAACCTGAAGTTGCCAGATCAGGAGCGATGCCGTTTCGCTTCAAAAGGCTTCTTATCACCTTAAGATTCATTTCATTATCGTCTACTACAAGGATTCTTGCTTCATCTGCAAAGATATACCTGTTCTCCTTAGTACTGTCAATACTTCTTTTCAGCATGGCGGAAAAATCACCTATAGGTGTGGCATCTATTATCTCCTGGGAAAGCTCAAAGGAGAACACAGAGCCCTCACCATAAAGACTCTCGACTTCCAGTTTACTGTCCATCATAAGCAAAAGCTTTGTTACTATGGACATTCCAAGACCCGTTCCCTCTATATTCCTGTTTCTGGCCTTATCCAGTCTTTCGAAGGACTCGAAAAGCTTTCCCATATCCTCCTGTCTTATGCCTATTCCTGTATCCTTTACCGAAACAAAGAGAGTTACATGATCATCCCTGATACCTCTCCCTTCAAAGGTCAGGATCACTTCCCCCTTTTCCGTATACTTCACTGCATTGGTCAAAAGGTTCATTATCACCTGCTTTATCCTTACATCATCACCATAGAGAGTTGCGGGAAGATTTTTATCAGCCTTTATCTCAAAATTAAGTCCCTTATTTTTAGCTCTTTCCGAAATAGAGTTAACAAGATCATTTATAAGGGATGACAGATCATACTTCACGGGAACCAACTCCATCTTCCCATCCTCAATCTTTGAAAAATCAAGTATGCTGTTTATTATTGACAAAAGAGTTTTTCCGGCAGATTTTATATTCTCTGCATAATCAATGATCTCTTCATCTCTTGACTCTCTTATTATCATCTCATTAAGACCCAGCACAGCATTTATGGGAGTTCTTATTTCGTGAGACATTTGAGCCAGGAAGTTGCTTTTTGCCTTACCGGCGGATATAGCTTTTTGTGCCGCTTCTTTAAGCTCCTGCTTAGTCTTATCCTGCCATTTGATCAGATCCGTAAGGAGCTTGTATATAAGAATAATACACAAGAAGAATAATAAAATACATATAAGACCGTATATAAGCATTCTTCCATATATTTTCAAGCTGTCGGAAACAACATATACTGCAAAATTTGATTCACGATTTCTCTCTGCCAGCAATATTTTATAAATTCCATCATAGTCCTTGAATAAACTGGTAGTCTTCCCATCGGCCTTTGTCTCTCCGTAGGGAAGTGACTGAACGTTTACTGCCTTATTTTGAGTCATCTGATAGGCTCCGTAAGGGTGATTGATTATTTCCCCATCAGGATCCACTAAAAATGCATAACCTTCCTCACTGTAGCTGTTTCCGAGAATATCCACCAGTTTATCCATGAAAAAGTCTATGCCGAATATTCCAAGAAATTCACCGGTTTCAGCGTCATAAACAAGCTTTGAAATTGTAACGCAATAGCCTCCTGTCTGATCATCAAAATAGGGATCGGATATATTCCACCCTTCTTCGGCTTCAATGGTTTCAATATACCACTGCCTCTCTTCAACCTTCCAGTTTTCGTCAGGCTCCCATCCGTTACTCATATAAACAGTATGTTCCAGGGCAGGATTTGTCATATATGTTACGGATATTTCCGGATATTGTTCGGTGATCCTTCTTAAATATTCCACGGTTCCTTCATAATCTGACAACATTTCCGGCTTAGTTGATATGGTGCTTGTAAACATATCCAGTATGCTTTTTTGTGTACTTATCCATTCAGAGAGCTGATAGTCATAGGCTTTTGCCTCTTTTTCCATTTTTATATTTCCCCACTGATAAGCAGAGCTGATATTTATATAAAAACTGACCACCATAACAAAAAGCATTATGACAAGGATAATGGTACGAAATCTTTTGTCCATCCCCCTTACTGAAAAGCTCTTATTTCCTTCCTTCCCCTTTACATCGACACCTATGATACTCTTATAGGATATTATCTGATCAACCATCTCAGAAAGACGGACTCCTGAAGAATGTATCTCTGCCAGAGTTTCCTCGTAATCTTCCAGCTTTTTCGCATTTTCTTTGTCTGATCTATCCAGTATCCTTTTTAAGGGCTCTGAAAATTCACCGGTGATCCCTGACAAAAACTCCTCTCTGGAGGCAAGCACAGCCTCCGTCCTGGCATAGCTTCTAAGGATCGACATATATAAAATGATGATAAGAACAAAGAGAGCAAGAGACAACAAAGATGCAATAAAAAGCTGGGTATAGGAGTCTTTATATAGACCCAGATCATCAATACTTACTATGAGATACCAGCCATTTCCGGATCTTGTGGCAAAAAGATTTTCATATAAGAATCCAACCTTGACCCTTCCTGTAACCACCCCGCTCTGACCCTTGGCCGCAGCATATATCCCGGCATAATCCGGTATACTGTCCACCAGCTTTTTCCCTATAAGCTTCTCATCAAAAGCACCGGCTATCACACCTTCATCTGTTACAATGACCGCGTTTACAGCTCCATCGGCCATCTGGCTTATATACTCATTTATATTCTCCAGGGTATAGTCCACACCAAGAACAGCTTCCCCATTTTTGAGCATGACCGAAACCGAATAGCATATATCACCTGTCATGGCATCCTGATAGGGGGAAGAAACATAGGTTCTTCCCTGATTTCTTATTGCACCCTTATACCATACTCTCTCTGTTACTTCATAATCCTTTGGAATAACAAAATCCGGAATGATACAAAAATCTTCGCCTGCTATATAGAGATTAAAGGCTCCTGAATTTTCTCTTATTATTTCCCTTTTCTGATCATAAATAAATTTTTTTAAGGCCTCCTTATCATCCAGATATTCTCTTGACTTTATAGCCATCCTCATTGTCAGGTTTTCCGCTTCGCTTATTGTCGCTTCCAGTTTACCGCTGACAGATTCCAACTGATATTCTCCGGATTGTTTTATCTGGCTTCTTGTCTGGTCAAACAATATCCAAATATCCGTAAAATTTACCGCTAACAGTAATGATGCCACTATAAAAACTATGCTTAAGCTTCTCTTCTTATTCATAAGTCTATGCTTCCCACAAAAAATTCTAAGGAACCACTTAAAAGCGCCTCCCCGATAATCATTACAATATTTGATTATAAAATAACCATATCCTTTGATCTTTGTATCAATATCATACTATTTCAGATGCATAGGTTATATCCACATATTTCTTGCATTCTTCTACTTCCCAGCGGGAAAAAATTCTTTCAAGTATCCTTTGGGTATCAGGGGATTCTATCATTGGAAGAAGTACAAAAAACTGATTTGACTTGTTCTGAAGTATTATATCACTTCTTCTCAGGGTTGCCTTAATGACCTCACCAAAAGCCAGAATTGAATTTTTGTAATCTTCAAAGGTTACCTCGTTTCTGATAGACAAAGTGAATAAAAGCTTAAGAGCCCTTCCCTTATATCTGTTATTAAAACGCATTACAAAATGATATATGCCGGAGAAGGCTTCAAGGCCGTATATCATGGCACCGTTTCCCTCATTCCTTTCTTCAAGGATCCTGGTAATACGTCCCATGGCTTTCACGGGATCTTCGTTTTCCTCTATTCCCTTTTCGTCTGATTTATAAATCGTGTATCCATGCTTTCCGTTCTGCTTAACATCATACAAAGCTTCATCAGCATAACGAAAGAGTTTATCATATTCTCTCCCATATTCGGGAATCATAACAACTCCTACGGATATCCCTATGGGGATTCCATGCTCGGGGCCCATTATCTTTTCCGCTTCGGAAACAAACTGATCATTAAACCTTCTGGTAAGAGTCGCTACAGCAGTTTCTTCAGTTATATTTCCAAAAAAGGCAACAAATTCATCTCCGCCTATTCTGCATACAACATCATCTGCCCTGACACTTCTCCTTACCACATCTGCAAAGGCTACAAGTACCCGGTCTCCGGTAATATGTCCAAAGAGATCATTCACCAGCTTAAAGGAATCAAGATCCAACACCATAAGCACTCCTGTGGTGGTCTCGCACATTCTGCTTACCTTTTCTACACCGCTTCGCTGGTTTAAGAAGCCTGTAAGCTTATCAGTGGCGGCCACCTCAGTAAGATTCTCTATTCTTTTACTGTTTAATATGGTATTGCTGATACGTCTGATCAAGACATCTTTATTGAAGGGCTTATGTATAAAGTCAGAGGCTCCCAGCCTAAGCCCTCTTTGTTCGGTATCATCATCAGAATCACCTGTCAAAAATATCACAGGAGTCTCAAATCGTCCAAGATCCTTCTCCTTTTGCCTTAGCCTTCTAAAGGTTTCAAAACCATCCATATCAGGCATCATAACATCGAGAAGTATAAGATCCGGTGTCTTCTTCTCAATGAATTCCAACAACTCAAAGCCGGAGCGCAGACCGCTTATCTCCATTTTTTCCGATTCCAGCAAAGTCCTTGCATACATAAGACTTACGGGTTCATCATCAACAACTACTATCCAATAGCCCATATTCTTCCCTTAATAATCCCTTTTTTATCAATTGTAAGACCTCTTCAAATTTGAAAAAAGAGTCACATATTACCTGTAATTGTGACATAATTTTTATTATCTTTCAACAAAAAATTTATTTATTATTTATGATATCTTACTTAAAAGGGATCAAGGACACTTCTTAAATTCCTGCCGGGCTTTTATTCATACCTTCCAAGGTTTATATAGGTCCTGCCTCTTTTACTGTTTCCCCCAATTGATTCGAATATGAACTTTCCCTGCCTCCTTACGGAAAATACATCCCCAACCTTCAGCTGTTCTGAATTCGAAGTGGTAATGTGTCCGTTAAGTGTTACCTCACATTTTTCAAAAAGCTCCAGAACCTCCTTCCTGGATTTTTTGCAGGCAGCCGCTATTATTACATCAAGTCTTAAGGATGCCACGGGATAGCTTTCCTCCTTTATCTTGGGCTGCAGCTCAGGAATATTGAAATCCACAGCCTTTGCAGTAACTCTTGTATGTTTAACAAAGGTTAACTCCTTACATATAAAGTCCCTTATCTTATCCAGGCAGAAAAGGTAAGCCTTGTTCCCCGATATCCTTATATCTCCAAGGGTTTCTCTTTTTATCCCAAGGTTCATCAAGGCTCCGAGATAATCTCTGTGAGTAAGCTTTTCACCAAACTTTTCATTCATCAAAGCCACAGCTACGACTGCAATGGGATACTTTGCTTCATATCCGAATTCTTCCTCGGATCCAAAGCATATCAGCTTTCTTTCAGCCATTTCATAGCCACCGTAAAGTCTGTAGTCCGTATAAGCAAAATCTCCTCTATGACTTTCAAATACGGATTGTTCAAAAAGTCCCAGAAAGTCACTGTAGCTGTATATATTCCTGTTGTAGGACTGCTTTGCCAGATCCTTTAATCTTCCTAATAAGAGCTCTTCTTCCTTCATATTTCTTCCTCTGTGTCCCAAAATGCGGACACAATATTCTTTATTGATTTTTATTAATATTAATACTTTGGCATCAAAAGTAAAAGAAGAGGAAATCCTATTCCAGGAATTTCCTCTTTAAGCCCTCTAACTCCTCATCCGATATGCCAAGCGCCCTATTTATATAACCTTTAACAGAACCGTATTCCCTTTTCACCCAAAGCAGTGCATTTTCCATTGTTTGTGGATTTACTTCATCCATGGCCCGCATATACTCCACCAGCCTTTCCCCCCGGATGCCCATACTTTCAAAAAACATTCTTTCATTTTCAATAAGCTTCTCATTAAAGATATTTGTAAGCATATAATCATCTACTATGTTCTCTTCACTCACTCCCAGGGCTGACATTATCAGCATGGCGCCCAATCCGGTACGATCCTTTCCCTGAGTACAGTGAAATAATATGGATCTTCCCTGAGGAAGATCTATAAGCTCCCTGAAAAAGGCCCTGTATCCTTTGATACCCGATTCTTCCTTCAGAAACTCAATATACATATTCTCTCCTATGAAGCCCTGTTCAATTCCCATCTCAAGGAATTTCACCTTCTCCCCGGGATCCCTTGAAGAAAAATCCTTTCTTCCAAACTCCTTCTCCATAGCCTTCATCTGTTCTTCATCTATGATACTGAAGACACAGTTTTTTACTCCCGGCAGAGTCGGATCCTCCTTACCCCTTGATTCATAGGAGCTTCTGAAATCAACCACCACAGCCAGGTGATATTCCTTACATAATATGTCTTTATCAGACTCTGAAATAGTGTTTATTGCAGCCGTTCTAAGGAGTATTCCCCTTCTTATCTTCCTTCCGGACAGGCTTTCATAACCCCCAAGCTCTCTGGCATTTCCAACACTTTTTATATTTATTGACCTCTTAGACAAAGACTGATCAAATGACATATTTATCCTCCCGACTATAGCTGATATTTATGATCACCGGTATTTAACAGAGTGATTATACCATACATAAAAACCTTTATCGATGAGAATTTGATTGTATGATTCCTAAATCACTTATGTTATGATAATAGGGTCGAAGATACAGGATTTTAATCAAGCTTGCTTAAGCATGAATTATATATTTGTTATGTCAATTATTTTAAAGGAGGCTTATTAACATGACAAAAAA
>JAILBX010000057.1 GCA_024680675.1 Lachnospiraceae bacterium
TATGGACAGTTGCGGATGTACTTCAGAAAAGATTAGATGTCTAAAAAGCTTGTAGTTAAAGCTTTTTAGACATCTAAATCTAGGTACTAAAACAATTCATCCAGTAAAATATAATATTTTATTTTCTCCCAATCAGGCTTGATCCCCAGTAAGTCAAAAAATAGCTCGACATACTGTTCTTCCCCGATATCCTCCCTGATCGACCGGACGCAGAAGGCAATGTCATACCACTTGTCCGCCCTGCCGCTTCTCCCAAGATCAATAAAGCCACTTACTTTGCCATCTTTCACAAAGATGTTGCTGTCTCCCAGGTCGCCGTGGGAAAAGACAAGTTCCTCTTCGGGCTTTTCCGTCTTTAAAAAATCATACAGCTCGCGCGGATCTTTAAATGGAGTGTCTTCTTCCCAGTTTTCGCAATCCACATCGGCCAGATCGTTATTCAGTAAGTAATCCAATTCGGCTAAGCGGCTGTCTAAGCTATTCGTATAGGGACAATCCGATATGTCGATGGAGTGAAAGAGCCTGATGCACTCCGCATACAGCTCGATAATCTTTTCAGGGCTTTGTTCATCTTCATACTCTTCCGAGCAAAGGACGCCATCGGCCTCACTCATGAGCAGATTGCTCCAGCCATCATGCCGTTCAAAGTGCAGGACCTTTGGAACAGGCAGCTTTCCTTCCAGCCATAGCATCATGTCCTTTTCCCGTTCCACATCATAGGTGGTCCCTTTATACCGGCTGTCCGTCATTTTTAAATATAGGTTTTCATTTTCTCCCACCAGCTTATATACCTTAGCAGGAGACATTCCTTCCGTATCTTTTACGCAGCGGTATTTTTCGATCAGTTTTTTCAATTCCGGTGATATTCTCATTTTAGCCATTTATTATTTCCTTCCTCTTTTCTACAGTATTTAAAGATACCCCAAGAAGCTAATTATAACAAGACGAACTCCAATTCACTGTTCCTTGCATTCTAAAACCTTAAATACCAGAAAACAGCTTTTTCAAAGTTGTTTTCAAAGTTGGCGTATAACATAGTATCGACGGAGCCGATTTTGAAACCACAATTATGATAGAATTTACAAGCTATAAGGTTATTGTCCTGGGTTTCAAGCATTAGTCCATGCAAGTTTTTATGCTTTGCCCATTCTATAGATATATTGATAAGCGCGCTGCCTATGCCTTGCCCCCTGAAATCCTTACATACGGCGATATCTTCTATATAAGCGTACCGGTTCCAATTTTTTCGCAGTTTAACTTTTCCGACGCATTTATCGTCTTGGTAGTAAAGATATATTATCTTATCAGTATTGTCAATATATTCAAGGCAATCTGCCTCCTCATCCTCTTCATCCTCTTCGTCTTGGTAGCTTTTTAAATATGGCGCTTCATAGAGTAATTCTGTAAAGGTCCAATTCTCGTTTTCATACCTCGGTATAATCTTACCTATCACCTCAAATGGTTCGCTGGGTTTATCGATATCTTTCAGGTGCCCTGCTTTCATTTCTGTAATCACTGTTCCCGCCTCTCTTCTATATCAGCGGCATATGTGCTATCCAGGCAGCCGGTTTTACCAGTGTATTTTTTATACATGTCCCTGGTATATTTTGTTATATTCCTATCATACTCCGGATAGGCATAATGAAGCCTTTCCGCCACCTCACCGGATACCGCCCTGAACAATTGATGGCATAGAAATAATGCTTCCCATATGTTTTCATAGGAATCCATCCGGTAGGTGGACAAAAGTTTCTCCCACAAATCCTCGGATATATACCTTTCAATAAACTTATAGTTCTTGCCTACACTTAATTTAAAGCCTGTTTCGATGCCGACCTTCCATGATATCATTCTCAGCAGCTCATGGCGAACAATCTGATTAAAATGATCAATAGCAAATAAAATTTCCTTACGGCACAGTCCCTTAACCACATAGGTAGTGGTGTTCCAGAATTCATTGCAGCAGTCATCGTATTCCCGGGCACTGGGTTTTCTTATATGATAATCCATGTCGGTCGGAACTACAGCTTGCTGAATCCTTCCATCCTTATCCAGAATAATCTTTATCAATTTATCGTCATTCAGGTAGTTTCCCAACTCTTCCAGGGGCAATAAGGTAAGGTCTATTTTATTATAATCATCAAAAAGTATTATATAGGAGTAGCCTTTCTCTTCAGCCGGGAATAGTTCCATATCCTCCGGTTTTTGCATCATTATAATATTCCCAAATTGATTAAGCCAGTCATCATTAGATATAAACGGTTCTATATCACTTACAAAATATGTAATATCATAATCCTGAAATTCATCTTTAGGTATATTAATATTTGCGCGTGACCCCTCAAGGGTCACAATTCGA
>JAILBX010000009.1 GCA_024680675.1 Lachnospiraceae bacterium
TCGCAAATTTCTTCGCAATTTGCTCGTTATAAATCAGATTGCTTCGCAATCCCGCAGGTACCGGGCTTGAACCCGGCACCTGCGAAAAGCTTCTCCCACCACCTGAAGGTGGTGGGTTATCTTTTTGATTTATATATTGCTTTAAACTGTGAGATTTCTCAAAGAATTGTGAACCTTTGGAGATGGGGTTAGAGGTTCACTATTATGACCCTTAACCCCCTCCCTGTTGACCTCAAACATATTTTGACATTTTTCGTATTTTCAATATGAGTCACTTGAAATGGCCTCTGGTTCAATCTAAAATATTAGAAAAAAAGAGGGAGAAATGACTTGATGAAATTAAAGAATAGATATGCGGCAGGTTTGGTGGCCGCAATTTATCTGATAGTGCAGATTTTGCCGGGCACAAGCGGAGTATATGCCGCCGAAATCCAGGAAACAGTAAACAGCTCTGAAATATCCGAAATTCAGAAAGCGGTAAGCAGCTCTGAGGTACCCGAAATTCAGGAAGCGGTAAACAGCTCTGAAATATCCGAAGTACAGGAAACAGTAAACAGCTCTGAAATATCCGAAGTACAGGAAACGGTTAACAGCTCTGAAATAAAGGAAACATCGGAAACAGTCACTGCCGTCGATACTCAGGAAGCAGCATCCGAAAATGTTGCGCAGAATACTACAGCCGGAAATGAAGCACAAAAAACCTCATACGAAAATGTTGCGCAGGAAGCTGCCGGACAGGACAGTCTGACTGAAGGCAGCAAGGTTGAGATGGTATTTGATGAAGAGGGCATGGCCCAGCCGATCATCGATTTTTCGGCTGTTTCGAAAAATTATACCAATACCGACAGCGATATATTAAGGTTTGTTGTATATGTGGAGACAGATCTTGATACAGATCTTGACGGCAAAAACGATCTGGTAAAGGCCATGGTCGAGGTGCCAAGAGCTGCAGCCGAAGGGGATTACAAGGCGCCTGTTATCTACGAAGCAAGCCCTTATCTTGCAGGCACTGTCGGTATATATGAATCCTGGGGCAATCCGGACGGTTATATTAACCACATATTCAAGCCAAAAGAGATAGAAGGATTTTCGGAAGATCAGCTCTATCAAGCGGGTAACAAAAGAACTCCTTCAGCCAATGTTATTTCAACCCTCGATTGGTCCGAAAAGCAGGATACATCTGACTGGTATTATACATACAAGGTAGATGATAAAGAAACTACCAACTTTTTATCTACCTACAATAATCATGATTATTTCCTTATAAGGGGCTATGCGGTAGTTGTTTCGGCAGGACTTGGTACTAAAGGCTCAGAAGGACTTGAAACCTGCGGAAGCCGGGCAGAGGCTGATGCTTTTAAAAATATCATCGAATGGATAAACGGAAAAAGGATGGCCTATACCGATAAGGAACATAATGTCCCTATCGAGGCAGAATGGGCAAGCGGCTCAGTTGGAATGGAGGGGACCTCCTATAACGGCACCATGGCTTTTGAGGTGGCAACTACCGGAGTTGAAGGCCTCAAAACCGTTGTCCCCGAGGAGGCTATCTCATCCTGGTACAGATATTCAAACCAACAGGGCCAGGCAAGTTACCCATGGCATTTCTATCAGCAATATCTGGCATCAATGTGTGCCAGCAGGTTTTTTGGCTCTACGTTAAAAAATCAGGCTCTGGATGATGGGTGCAAAACACAAGATGGTAAGTCTGTTTTAGACCTTTATCAGGGACTTATGCATGACTCTTTTTTTAGCGAATCTAAGCTTAAAGGGGGCTGGGATGATTATTGGGAAGAAAGAAATTTTTCGACGGTAAGCAAGGACTCGGTTCAGGTCAAGGTACCGGCCCTTATAGTACAGGGTATGCAGGACTGGAACGTACGTTCCGACCAGGCAAAGATGATGAAATATGTATTTGATGAAGAGGGACAGGGGAATGATACAAGAGTTCTTTTGCATATAGATG
Organism: Lachnospiraceae bacterium; assembly: GCA_024680675.1. Lineage (GTDB taxonomy): Bacteria > Bacillota > Clostridia > Lachnospirales > Lachnospiraceae > UBA2868. Next base: position 1,967 of record JAILBX010000009.1, read on the forward strand.
GACATACGACACCCGATAATATCCCGATCAAGACAAAGACGAAGGAAAGAAGCTATAAAGAAATATTAAATCTCTGGTTTTCACACTTCCTTACTGATCATAAGAACGGGATACTTGATGAGCTTGCGCCCTATACAGTAGAAAGTAACATAGATGCATCCTTTGATTCCTATGATGACTGGGACAGTGAAGAGTTCCTTGTGATCAGCTCTAACATCGCGGAAGATGAACAGAAGATCACGAAGCTTCCCACTGAAACAGATAATACAGCTTCGCTTTCGCCTTCACCCCAAAATACGGATATCATGAGATCCGCAGTAGATATGACATACGATCTGGACAGCTTCTTAAGGGATATACCGGATGACACTGTCATGGATGAGTCCGAAATAATCTACTGGAATACAGAGTGGACACAGAATATCTATTCCGATATCACTATAAATGGTATGCCCTACGTTGACCTGAGGATCAAGGCAGAAAACGTTTCTTACGATGATATCCTTGTAGGTGCCATGCTTTATGATATTTCTGATCAGGAGTTTGAATCTTATGAGCTTAATAACAGATACGGATACCTGACCAAACGCGAGATTGACAGCCGGTATTATATGACTGAAAGCGAGTTTAAGTATTTTGAAAAGGATTCCAATTCTGAAGGTATTTATTATGAGACCCAACTTAATGAGATCGTCACATCTCCCGTGCACAAGCACCTTATTACAAAGGGGCATCTCAGCTTGAAAGCGCCTTTGACAGAGGGAGGCAATGCAGATTTCTATGACCATGAGATAGACAAAAGGCAAGATATTGAAGCAGACAAATATTATACATACAGGCTTTTTCTTCCTCCTACGGTCTATACCGTTAAGGCAGGTCACAGGCTGGTGCTCTATCTGATGGGGGCTTCAGACGGAATATTATCCAAGTCTTCATTTACGATAGATAATACAAAGAGCGCTATTAAAATCCCTGTTACCCTTCCTGAAGGTGTCAGCCTGAACCAGGTTACAAGGCTTGAAAATGACATCGATGTGGATGTTGAATATAAAGATGATATCGGTCATTCAGAAAAGAAGGAGTATATAGAGGGGGAGAATGTTTCAACCGTATTGCTTGATTATAATAGCGGCAAGAACAGCCAGACCGGCAGTATCTGGGTCAGTGGTTTATATGACAGCTACATATGGCAGGGTAGCAAGGTGACACTTGATGATGACTTAAGGGTTTACGATGGGACAAGGCTTTTGAGACTCGGAAGCGATTATAAGCTGTCATACAAAAATAATAATAAAGCTAATGACAATGCATCCGTAACGGTTAAGTTCATCGGGGAATATAAGGGTAATATGGCCGTGAAAAAAACCTTTGCTATCGAAAAGGCAGATCTTTCACTTTCGGATAATGTGATAGTTGAAGATGACCTCTATACTGTGGATACAGGAAGGAATCAAAAGCCTTATCCCGATATAGTTTATGCATCATATACGGATGTGCCGAAAAATCAGCTGACTGTCACATACCGCAAAAAAAATGAAACAGAAGAATACAGTGCGGTAAATGAAGAAGGGCAGTACGATGTGATAATAAGACCGAAAAGCGATAAATGCAGCGTTGAAGGTGAAAAAATCATTTCACTTACCGTACTTCCAAAGGAAGAGGCCGAAAAGCAAGCCCTTTCCAAGGCAAAAGTGACCCTTTCTGCCAATAAATTCGTCTTTGCCAACAGCTATATCACGCCCGAACCGGAGCTTACAATGGAAGGTATAAATAAGGGTAAAATTCTTGATAGTGAAGCATACACCGTAGAATATGTAAATAATTTCTATCCGGGAACAGCAAAGATGGTGATAAGGGCTGTAGAGAATAATAAATACGGCCTTCTGGGGTCAGTTACAAAGACCTTCAATATAACGAAGGGTCGTAAGCTTGAGGATTATGAGGGTTCTCCCTTTAAATATACCGCAGGATCTGCTTATTATTCCCTTGCCGGTGCAAAGTCAAATGTTAAAGTCTACGATGGAGAGACTTTGCTGGAGGAAGGAAAGGACTATACTTTAAGCTTTTCAAATAATAAAAAGGTGACGGATTCTGCGGTCGTTACGATAAAGGGCAAGGGTAACTATACGGGCAGCGTTAAGAGGAATTATTCTGTCTGCAGGATAAGTATAGGTTCGACAACTGCTGAAGCAGAAGATAAGTTTGGACACAGGGAAAACGGCTACAAAAATCCGACAATAACCCTTACCGACAAAAGTGGGAAGAAGCTTGTCAAAAATCGCGACTACAAGATAGTTGATTATAAGGATAAAGGAAACGGATCATATACAGTAATCCTTGAGGGTAAGGGAAACTATAACGGAAAACGTTCCCTTGATTACAGATATCTGACTGATAACAGCTTAAATCTGGCAAAAGTAAAGGTGGCTCAAAAGATTCCGGATCAGACCTACTCCTTAAACGGAGTTAAGCTTGATAATAATGACCTTAACGGAGTTTTGGTATCATCAAACGGAACAGCCCTTGTCCTTAATAAAGACTATGTTATCCATTCCTACAAAAACAATAAAAAAGCCGGAACGGCAACCATAATACTAAAAGGAAAGGATCCATATGCCGGCATAAAGACCCTCAAATTCAAGATAAATGATGGTAAAAAAAGAAACTTCCTTGGCTGGCTTATAGACAATATCTGGAATTCAGTTTAATAGCATATACATATTTCACAGTACTTTTTTATTGAGTCCGCCTACTATTCAGGGTATTCTGTTTTGTTGATTTATCGGTAGGCTAATGTATCAGCCGACTGGCGTCGGAGATTCCTTCCGACTGACATTCAGGCCAGGCGTTTAACGCCTGGCCTGGTCATTTGCTTCAGACTGATAGATTGTGGAACATCAAAGACGGATGAGCTTCATTTATTTGAGGAGCGAGAATTCTCACATCCTCATTGATGTGATCGTAAACTTTGCCGTTTTGCAGCCAACATAACCGGCACCTTTCCCGGTGACCAGAATAACCGCATTTCCTTTGTATACATTATTGATATAGGTCACTTCATAAGCCTCCCCAGGAAGCTCCTTCCATACTCTTCCTTCTTTGATCAGAACCCTGATCGCCGGCGTGAGCGCTTTCCCGTTGTACTCCTGCTTCCCGACGGCGATATCCTTCCCTTCCTCGTTCTTCTCCTTCGCCACGATCTTTACCTTCGTCATGTTGACAGACGACGCCGCGAGCCGCTTGATCTGATAGGTCGTTGTGATCACGTCATTTTCGTTTTCCGCAAAATTTCCGCGGCCGGTGATCTTTATCGTGATCTCCTTTTCAGAAACTCCGTCCGCCAACGTGATCTTCGTCCCTGCCGGAATCTCCTTCCCTGCTTCATCAAAATACCTTACCGTATAATCCGTCTTTTTCAGCAGCACATTGTTCAGGGAAACATACGGCGCCGAAAAGTATTTCCCAGGCTTTTTATAGATCATGTCCGCCGTGACGGCCTTAGCTTCTTTAATGGAGGCCTGTTCGATCTTGAAGGGCTGATTTCTCAGCGCGGCATGGCCCTTGTAGTTCCCGAGGAAACTCACGCTGTAATA
>JAILBX010000067.1 GCA_024680675.1 Lachnospiraceae bacterium
GAAATATTGGTGAAAAATAATTTATAATACTTCCCATAGCCCGCATATTTAGTATATTCTACATTTATGAGAAATTTTTTATCTGACTATAAAAGGTGAAAGGTAATGAATTCAGGTGAAATGAAATGGTAAAAACTTTAAAGGCGGTAGTAGGAGCAATTATAGCTGTTTTGATCATTATATTAGTATATTCCATAGTAAGTCCGCTTTACGATGATGAAGAAACCATGGTTGCAGTGGGACAGACCTATGACCTTTCAGAGGGATGGATAGTGGAATTTGAAGACGGCAGAAAGATAAGTGACGTTTCCCTCCCCTATACCATTCCTGCAGATAAGGCAGATTCAGTGATGCTTTCACATAATATGAGTGAAGAGTATCAGGGTCTTGCTTTGAATTTTCTTGCAGAAAACAGCGCCCTTCGTATATTTATGGAAGGGAAGCCCATTTTTGAGTCGGGATATACCGACAACTCCGGAGCTCCCAATCTTGGAAATATAAGAGACAGGGAAAATATGGGGGAAGCAGGCATGATGCCGGATCTTCAGGGAGGGGGACCTGAGCCTTTAAATGGTATGCCAAATGGGGGGCCTGAAGGGGGAAATGAAATACCAAATGAGGGCTCCTGGCCTGTAAATGAAGGAACTGTTTCAGATGAAGAAATGAGAAATGCTCCTAATTTTGAGCAGCCTTTAATGAATGATACCACCTCCACAAGAGTGGAGGCAGGTGAGATCACGGCAGATCTTCCTTCCACAATCTCAGACAGCATCATGCGTATTCAGCTTAACAAGGTGACGGATTCGGATATTATTGTTAAGTATGCTACTGTCTGCAAGAGGGATGTGGCAGTCATTAATGTATTAAGAGACAGTATGTTCCCTATCCTTTGCGGGCTTTTGGTTTTATTTGCCTGCGTTGTTCTTCTTATGCTTGACGCTGTAAGACAGATATCGGGGGAAAGGATGAGGGGTCTTGCAGTTGCTGCCCTTATGGGATTTTTGGCAGTGATCTTTATGATCCTTCAAACCGACCTTATGAAGATGTTTTTTTCAAATAAGACCTTTTTTAATAAGATGGCTATTATGGTCATTACTCTGATCCCTCTTTTAACAGCCTGGTTTTATAAGCTGGGATTTAGTATCAATTTTCCAAAAAATACAAGAATAATGCTGGGGGTGACCCTTGTGGGAACCCTTTTGATACTTGGGACAGAGCTGTCAATGCTGGATATAGGAAAGGCTATGATCAAGCCTTTAACCTCCTTACTTTACTTCTTTGTTGTTGTCAACATTTTGATCATCCTGATCAAATGGAATAAAAAGGGTAAGGGATACCACATTGTAAGATATGATCTTATAAGTGTTGCCTGTTTTTCCGTAGCCTTTTCACTGGTGCAGCAGGGTAATATACATGAACATTCCCAGGTAACAGAGTATATAATAGATATATTTATTACCCTTACCATGTATTTTATTATGGCCCAGCATATCAGTATAGTTATTGCCAATTATAAGGAAAAGGTTGAAAAAAATTCCAAGGAGCTTGAAAGGCAGGTGGAGATCGCAGATCTGGCAAGAAGGGATGCCATAGCCGCTAATGAAGCAAAGGGGAAATTTCTGGCAAATATGTCTCATGAGATAAGAACCCCTATAAATGCAGTGCTTGGAATGGATGAGATGATATTGCGTGAAAGCAGGGAGAAATCCATAAGAGAATATGCTATGGATATCCATACCGCGGGTCAGTCCCTCTTGTCGATCATAAATGACATACTGGATATGTCAAAGATAGAGTCGGGTAAGATGGAGATAATTCCGGTGGATTATGATACCTCCAGTATGATCCACGATCTATCCAATATGATCTCCCTTAGGGCAAAGGCAAAGAGCCTGAAGTTTTTGGTAAATGTGGATGAGAATATTCCCGCAAGGCTTCATGGGGATGATGTGAGAGTTAAACAGGTTTTGACCAATATTCTTACCAATGCAGTTAAGTATACTCAGGCCGGAACAGTCTGGTTCAGGGTAAGTGGGTCACGTCAGGGAGAAAATGAACTCCTTCATTTTGAGGTTGAAGATACGGGAATAGGAATAAAGCAGGAGGATATGTCCAAGCTTTTTGAGGCTTTTCAGAGGATAGAGGAGGACAGGAACCGAAATATAGAGGGTACAGGCCTTGGTATGAACATTACCCTGCAGATGCTTAATATGATGGGAAGTAAGCTGGAGGTGGAAAGTGAGTATGGAAAGGGTTCAAAATTCTACTTTGATCTTATACAGGGAGTAGTGGATGATACTCCACTGGGTGATTTTGAAGAAAGGATCAAGAAGCTTGAAGAGCAGTATGTCTATGACAGAGCCTTTATTGCTCCTGACGCCAAAGTTTTGGTGGTAGATGATAATCCTATGAACAGAAAGGTATTTTCGGCACTTTTAAAGCCTACTCAGATCCTTGTAGAGGAAGCTGAAGGCGGTGCAGAGGCCATAAAAAAGGTGCAGGAGGAGTATTTTGATATAATATTTATGGATCATATGATGCCGGAAATGGATGGTCTTGAGGCTATGCACCATATAAAGGAGCTGGAGGATTCTCCATGTAAGGGAGTTCCAATACTGGTCCTTACGGCAAATGCGGTAGCCGGCGCCAGGGAAGAGTATTTAAAGGAAGGCTTTGATGGATTTTTGTCTAAACCTGTGGTCTCTGATAAACTGGAGAAGGCTATTTGCGAGTTCCTTCCAAAGGAGAAGGTTTTAAAGGCTCCTGAGGATATGGAAGAGGAAAGAGCTGAGGAGGCAGTGAAGACTGATATCGATGATCTGCCTATGGTTGATGGTCTGGATTGGAATATAGCCCTGCTTCACCTGTCTACAATGGAGCTTATAGAGTCATCATGCAAGGAATTTTATAAGCTGATAGAAATTCATGGAGATAAGCTGCAAAAGCAGTATGAAGGCTTACCATCTTCTCTTGATGATTACCGTATCCTTGTCCATGGAATGAAAAGTTCAGCGGCCTCCATAGGTATAATCCCCCTGGCAGGAATGGCAAAGGTTTTGGAATTTGCGGCAAAGGACAAAGATTTAGAGCGCATTTATAAAATGCATGATATATTTTTAAAGGAATGGTTTAGCTACAAAGACAAGCTAAAGGGAGTTTTTGCCCTGGGTGAGGAAGAAAAAGTGGAAAAGGAGTCCCTTGACAAGGAGGCTTTGAAGGTATTGTTAAAGCTTTTAAATGAGGCAATGGAGGATCTGGATATAGACGGAGCGGATGAAGCTATGTCTAAGCTTGCCAAGGTAGAGCTGCCTGAGGATATGTCCGGGGAAATACCTGTATTACAGGGTATGGTGGCAGACCTTGACAGTGATGGGGTAGAGGAAATAACAGGTCAGTGGTTGGAAAGATTATAGGTTAAATTATGAAAAGAATATTATTAGTGGGAAAGATAAATGATGCTGTAAAGGGCATAGAGGAGGTGCTGGGAGCGAGCTTTCATGTACAGATATGCCCTCTTCATGTGGAAGCATTTAAGGATATTATGAAGGTGGTAAAGCCGGATCTTTTTTTGATAAGTCTTGTGGGAAGCTATGAAGACCAGTCGGCGGTATTTAATACCATTAAGCTTGAGCACAGTAACATCCCGGTCATTACAATAGGAACAGAGTATGAAAAGAAGAGCTTTTTGAATTTTTATAAATCCTCTCAGTTTGAGAATCTGATCCGTCCGGTGGATAACAGGGTCATTATGGAAGCGGTATGTAAACGTTTAGGCTGCACTCTGCTTGTTAAAGGGGATGTCTTCGAGGTTTTGGAGCAGAGAGATAAAAAGCTTGTTCTGGTAGTGGATGATAATGCGGCGACTTTAAGATCCATCAAAGAGATGCTTCAGGAGGATTATGAAATTACAGTGGCAAATTCCGGAATGAAGGCTCTGACACAAATGGGTAAAAAACGCCCGGATCTGATCCTTTTGGATTATGAAATGCCGGTCTGTGACGGAAAACAGACCCTTGAAATGATAAGAGCCGATGAGGACTTTAAGGATATTCCGGTAATCTTTCTTACAGGAGTCAGTGACAGAGGGCATATTGAAGCTGTCCTTAACTTAAAACCTGCCGGTTATATGTTAAAGCCGGCCATTAAGGAGAAGCTTTTAGCTGCCATTAAGGATAAGGTGAAGTAAAAAGAAAGCTTTTTCTCACTCTATATGCTTTTTTAGTATATCGATGGTCGCCTCACGTTCAAGTTCATTTTGCTTTATAAGACGTTTGGCATAGGTGTTAAAGGCGCTGCATAAAAGAGGATGGGAAAAATTCATTGAGAGCAGAGAACCCCTAAGTCTTGTTACGGTCACGCTTCCATCTGATACTACCAGTCTCAGCTGCCTGAAGGGTATATCAGGAAGGATGATAACGTGATAGCGGGGATATTTTTCAAGGAGCTCTATCATATCTTTTATATGGGAGCGGTAGATCAGGGCAGCCTGCTCAGAGTCCTCCGTATTAGAGCTGTAATCATCCGAAAGCATGATACATTCATATATCTTATGACTGTTAAGAAGATTAAAAAATTCTTCACTGTACTTTTCGTGACATTCAGGGATCAGACCCCTGTTATATGCCTTCAGGGTTTCCTTTGACATGGTAACAGCCGAAAGACCATCCTTTATAAGTATGGTATCCTCTGAGGGAAAGTCTATCTTATCCTCTTTACTTATACGAACAAGATTTTTACTGTAGGATAAAAGCTTTTCAAATTCAGCCTGATAAAACTTAAGCTCCAGGGGAGAGCTGCGGTAAAAGTAAATTCCCTCTGCTTCCGTTCCTATGACATGGCAGGCTTCTATGCATTCCCTGCCGGGGTTTAGAAAGAGGGTATGGGAAAAGCGGCTTCCACAGGAGATGGTATTATAATAGGATCTGATCATTCCGGAGGCATAAAGGGGCATCCAGCTTACTATAGCTGTATTCATCTCTTCAAAGCCTCTCTCTATATTATGTATTATCCTTATATGAATACCGGATGAAATACACTTTACCATAAGGGCTATCCACTTTGCCTTGAAATCCGGATCATCCACGATCCATTGAAGATTTTGATCGGAATAGAGAAGGAGCTCCGGACTGTGGTTTTCAAGGGCATCTGATAAGAAACGCAGAACAGCCTCTCTCAGTCCTTCGTAGCCCTGATATTGTGTAATATCCCTTGCTATATCAGGGGGAAGGATATCCTTAATGGGCAGGGAAGGCTCTAAGGCAGGTATTTCATCATAAGTATTGATGGATTCTAAGAGCAGCTCCACAGCTGAGATATTTGTTGCTTCAATACTATCGGCATTATAGAGCCAGTTAAAAAAGCTTTCCTCCTTAACTTCACTGACAGGACACTGCATGAGCTTTGAAAGCTCCTCAAGGTTATCCAATCTTTCTATCCTCTTATAGAGGGTCTGGGAAAGAATTCCGGAGATCCTGGGATTGGATTTAGGGCTGCGTTCCCCTGTACGATAGCGGCTTATGAGAGAAGGATCCACATTAATGAGATAGCTAAGCTTTACATTTGAAAGAACAGCGATGTTCATAACTGCATTAAATCTGTTACAAAAAAGATTCAGTGAGCTGTTTATTGCGGAAGAGGAGTTTTTGCGGTTTGAATTTTTTTCCCTGGTCCCTGACTTCTTTTTGACAGTGATCTTTTCATTGTCGTCATCCTTAAAAAGCCAGGCCGATACTGTATTACAGATCTGTTCATTACTGGAATTTATATCAGCGCCGGTGAGCTTACAAAGTCTTAAAAGGGCTTCATTATCTTTGGCATATAAATAGATTCCCTTTACAAGCTTTTTTATGGTCTTACTGTCGGAAGAAGGATTTCTGCGGCCGTTTTTTAAACGACTTATATTTGAACGGTCGAAACCGGAGTAGTAGGCGATCTGAATGCTGTTTGCATGTAGATCCTGTATGAGAACAGTTAATCTGTCTGAGAACATTGAAATCTTCCCTTTCTGCTATAAGCCGAAAAGAACTGCAAGGTTAAAGGGGTGCTTTTGTATTAAGTATAATTTTTTTAAGACATGAAGGGAAGCGTGACATAAAATTTGTCATTGACAAATATTTGTCACTTATTTTTGTCATTTTTTTATACATTCCTGTCACTTTATTCAGGGAATGCATATATTATCATAAATTAGTCAGAAGGAAGGAATAGGAATGGATCTTTTTGAATATATGGCTGAGAACAAAAAAGAAAGTGAAGCCCCTCTTGCCGCAAGGCTAAGGCCTAAGACCCTTGATGAGGTGGTGGGGCAGGAGGATATTGTAGGTAAGGATAAGCTCTTATATCGTGCAATAAAGGCGGACAGGCTAAGCTCAATAATACTCTACGGCCCTCCGGGAGTAGGAAAGACCACCCTGGCAAGAGTTATAGCAAATACCACTGCAGCTGATTTTCATCAGGTGAATGCCACCATAGCGGGAAAAAAGGATATGGAAGAGGTGGTGAAAAATGCGAAAAACAATCTTGGGGGTTATGGGAGAAAGACTATCCTGTTTATTGATGAGATCCACAGGTTTAATAAGGCTCAGCAGGATTATCTTTTGCCCTATGTGGAGGATGGCACCCTGATACTTATAGGGGCAACAACCGAAAATCCCTACTTTGAGGTGAACGGAGCCCTCTTGTCACGGTCCAGGATCTTTGAATTAAGACCCTTATCAAGAGATAATATACTTACACTTATAAGGCGTGCCTTTGAATCTGAAAAGGGGGTCAAGTCCTACAATGCGGAAATAACAGAGGATGCCGCAGAATTTCTGGCAGATATAGCAGACGGGGATGCCAGGGCCGCTTTAAATGCAATAGAACTTGCAGTACTTACCACTATGCCAAATGAAGAAGGAAGGATACATATAGATTTAAAGGTGGCTGAGGAATGTATTCAGAAGAAGGCCATAAGATATGATAAGGATGGTGATAATCATTACGATACCATCGCTGCTTTTATAGAATCCATGTGCGGATCCGATCCGGATGGGGCTCTTTACTACCTGGGAAGGATGCTTGCCGCTGGAGAGGATGTTAAGTACATAGCAAGAAGAATGATGGTTGCTGCCTCGGAGGAGGTGGGAAATGCCGATCCTATGGCTATCTGTGTGGCTGCTTCTGCAGCGGTGGCCGTAGAGAGGGTGGGTATGCCTGAGGGCAGGATAATACTGGCCCAGGCAGCCTCCTATATAGCATCGGCTCCTAAGTCAAATGCCGCTTATCTTGGAATAGAGAAGGTTATGAGCACAGTCAGGGAAAGCGGTAATCTTCCCATTCCGCCCTATCTCCAGGATTCAAGCTATAAGGGAGCTGCAAAGCTTGGAAGAGGAGTGGGCTATAAATATGCCCATAATTATGCAAATCACTGGGTAAAACAGCAGTATCTCCCTGACGCCATAAAGGATGAAAGATTCTATGAGCCCAATGATATAGGTCATGAGAAGGAGATCAAGGAATATTTCAGAAAGATAGGAAAGGATCCTGACAGGTATAAATATGAGGATCCTTCAAAGGGAGGCAATCCGGAAAGACCCTGGGAATAGGGTAGAGATCCTGAAGCCTGACTTCATGTTGACAAGATACATTTTATAAAATATAATATGATAAAATATTTATTATAAGGTCAGGTATGTGGATATGGAAAAAGAGTTTGATATTCAGGAATATATGACAAGGGGTGTGGAGAGGGTTGTGGCTGATGCCATTAAGGCTACAGTAAAGAATCCAAAGGAGAGTGCCTTTATGCTGGGCTTTGCAAAAGCCAGTGTTTTAGCTTCAAAAAAGCGTAAAAAGGCAGAAAAGGAAGGAGAGCATATTCCACCCTTCCTTATAGCAAGCATTACAAGTAAGTGTAACCTTCACTGTGCAGGCTGCTATTCAAGGTGTAATCACGCAACCTTAGATACGGAGCCTGTAAGCCAGCTTACAAATGAAGAATGGTTCAGGATCTTTGATGAGGCAGAGGAGCTTGGAGTGAGCTTTATACTCCTGGCAGGAGGGGAGCCTATGCTCAGAAGGGATGTTATAGAGGCTGCCGGAAGGAAGAAGGATATATTGTTTCCCATATTTACCAACGGTACCTTTATGGATGAGGAATATTTTGATCTTTTGGATAAAAGCCGTAATCTTATTCCCATAATGAGCATAGAGGGTAAAAAAGAGGTAACAGATTCAAGAAGAGGTCAGGGTATATATGAGCGTCTGATAAAGAATATGGATGAGCTTCACAGAAGGGGGCTTATATTTGGTACATCAGTTACCGTGACAAAAGAAAATATAAATGAGGTCACCTCAGAGAGCTTTCTAAAGGAGCTTTCGGACAGGGGCTGCAAGGCTGTTATATATGTGGAATTTGTGCCGGTTACGGATGAAAGCAAGGAGCTTGCCCCGGGAGATGAGGAAAGGGAATATCTGAAGAAGGAGATAGTCAGATTAAGAGATGAAAGACCGGAAATGGTATATATATCCTTCCCGGGAGATGAAAAAAGCTCCGGAGGATGTGTGGCTGCCGGCAGGGGATTTTTCCATATTAATTCCCATGGAGGAGCCGAGCCCTGTCCTTTTTCGCCATATTCGGATGTTAATATAAAGGAATGCTCCCTGAAAGCTGCTATGCATTCACCTTTATTTATGGCCTTAAGAAGTGGGGACATTTTGATGGATGATCATGAGGGGGGATGCGTACTTTACGAAAAAAGAGAGCTGGTAGAGCAGCTTGTTGGAGGGTGAAGTCTTACAGGATCTGCTTAAAGCAAAAGGGACGGTTTTTAAGCCGTCCCTTTTATATACTTAGATGGAGAAGGTAAGAACATTGAGACCAAGTAGATTTTGATATTGGACATCTTTTGCTGTACTGTAAGCGATCCTGATACCCGTGTGATAGATGTCAGCAATGTCATTATCGTTTGTGATACGTTTAAAAGGATCAAATTCCGTACAATTGTCAAGGATCCTGAGGATGATATAGTCATCCTTATGGACAACACGGATTATGATCTGATGATCCCTTCCCGGGGAGATGGCAAAACCGTGTTTAAGTATATTTATGGCCATTTCTTCCAAGGCAAGGCCTGAAAGGTTGGCTCTTCTGTGATCGACATTGTGTTTTGAGCTGAAGTCGATTATCTGTTCCGATACCTTTGTTACTTCTTCAAGGTTATGTATTTCAAGATCCAGGCGCTCCTCTTTAGGAACCCCAAAATCATCCGGTATTACAAGAAATTCTTCAATGTTTTTGGGAAAATGGCGGTTACGTACTATAGAGTAGCCAAGGATGATAAGGCCGCATACAACTCCGTTTAAGATATTGGAAATATACAAGCCGGTAAGCTTCATAAGAGGTATAAGTATAAATGAAAAGCTGACAACACCCACAGCTCCGTCTACAACGGGAATAACATTGGAAAGAAATTTGTTTTCCATAGCCTGAGTATAGGCAACGAAGCCCAGACTTAATACCGCAAGGGGCATACAAAGCGGCAGGATCCTGAAGCCCTGGACTGTTAAGGAGTAAACAGTCTCTGCCGGCTCCTGGTAAAACATATTTGTAAAGGGAACTGCCATAAGGATTATCAGGGCAACTATGCCAAAGCAAAGGAGCATGCCGTGTTTAAATAATACCCTCATGATCTCGGCCAGGGATTGCCTGTCCTCTTCACCTATGGTAATACTTAAGAGCATGCGGGTCACGGCTACCATGCCAAAGATAACGGGCCAAAAGATAGCCATAACGGAGTTTACTGCAGCAAAAGCAGATATACCAATGCTGCCTACATATTGCAGGATAAGGTAGTTAACGATTATGCA
>JAILBX010000097.1 GCA_024680675.1 Lachnospiraceae bacterium
AATTGCTTTAAACTTCACAGTGAATATAAGCCTACAGGTGACCAGCCGCAGGCTATAGAAAAGCTGGTTAAGGGCTTTAAGGAGGGAAACCAGTTTGAAACCTTAGTGGGGGTTACAGGGTCGGGAAAAACCTTTACTATGGCAAATATAATAGCTGCCCTTAATAAGCCCACTCTTATAATCAGTCACAATAAAACTCTGGCGGGGCAGCTATATGGGGAGATGAAGGAATTCTTTCCGGAAAATGCGGTGGAATATTTTGTATCCTACTATGACTACTACCAGCCTGAGGCCTATGTACCTTCAACGGACACTTATATCGAGAAGGATTCTGCGGTCAATGATGAGATAGATAAGTTAAGGCTTTCGGCTACCGCTTCCCTTTCGGAAAGAAGGGATGTGATAGTGGTTGCCAGTGTTTCATGTATATATGGCATAGGTAGTCCCTCAGACTATATAAACATGATAGTTTCTCTGAGGCCGGGAATGACCAAGGACAGGGACGAGGTAATAAGAGAGCTTATAGAGATCAACTATGAGAGAAACCAGATGGATTTTGGCCGTGGAAAATTCAGGGTTATGGGGGACGTTATAGAGGTTTTTCCCGCCTGGGAATCGGACATGGCGGTAAGAATAGAATTTTTTGGCGATGAGATAGACAGGATAGTCGAGATAGATCCCCTAACGGGAGGCGTCAAGGCCTTAATGAGTCATTTTGCGGTTTTCCCCGCTTCTCATTATGTTATACCTCCCGAAAAGATAGAGGAGGCTGTAAGGACCATTGAGGAAGAGCTGGAGGAGAGAATAAAGTATTTTGAAAATGAAGGCAAGCTTTTAGAGGCTCAGCGTATAGGGGAAAGAACCAGATATGATATAGAGATGCTTAAGGAGACAGGCTTTTGCTCGGGTATAGAGAATTATTCAAGACATATGTACGGAACAAAGCCGGGAGCCACACCCTATACCCTTATGAATTATTTTCCGGATGATTACCTTATCATAGTGGATGAGTCCCATATGACAATACCCCAGATAGGAGGTATGTATGCCGGAGACCAGTCAAGAAAAACAACCCTTGTGAACTTTGGCTTCAGACTGCCTTCCGCCAAGGACAACAGACCTTTGAATTTTCAGGAATTTGAGAGTAAAATAGATCAGATGCTTTTTGTTTCCGCAACTCCCTCTGTATATGAGGCAGAGCATGAGCTTTTAAGGGCTGAACAGATCATAAGACCTACCGGTCTTTTGGATCCGGAAATATCCGTCAGACCCTCCAAGGGTCAGATAGATGATCTTATTTCAGAAATAAGGAAGACAATACAGGATAAAAATAAGGTTCTTGTTACCACACTTACCAAAAGAATGGCTGAGGATCTGACAGACTATCTTAAGGAGGCGGGGATCAGGGTAAAATACCTGCATTCTGATATAGATACCCTGGAAAGAGCCCAGATAATAAGAGATTTAAGACTTGATGTATTTGATGTGCTGGTGGGTATCAATCTTTTGAGAGAGGGGCTTGATATACCGGAGATAGCCCTTGTGGCAATTCTGGATGCGGATAAGGAGGGCTTTTTAAGGTCAGAAACCTCTCTTATCCAGACTATAGGAAGGGCAGCGAGAAATTCAGAGGGAAGAGTCATTATGTATGCCGATATGATGACTGATTCCATGAACAATTCCATAAATGAGACTAACAGACGACGTAAGCTTCAGCAGGAGTATAATAAGGAGCATGGCATAACACCCACAACAATTAAAAAGTCTGTAAGGGATCTTATAAGCATCTCCAAAGAGATTGCCAAAGAGGAGATGAGATTTGAAAAGGATCCTGAGTCCATGAGTCCAAAGGAGCTAAAGAAGCTTATTGAAAAAACAGAAAAGAGCATGCGTAAGGCTGCTGCGGAGCTTGACTTTGAAAATGCAGCCATACTCAGAGATAAGATGATAAAGCTGAAGGAGCTTTTAAGAGGATAGATAGTAAGTTTTAAGCGAATAATATATATAAGGAGCAGTAAAATTGAAGAAATTATCAGTTATTGTACCTACTTACAATGAGTCGGAAAATGTGGGAAACCTTGTCAATCAGATCGACTATGCCCTGAAGGGGATTCCCTATGAGGTGGTTTTTGTGGATGACAGCAGAGATAACACGCCTAAGGAAATTGAAAGGGTCATGTCTGAGAACCCCAATGTAAGAATGTTCCACAGGGAAGGGGAAAGCGGACTTGCAACAGCTGTGTTAAAGGGTTTTGAGATAGCAAAGGGAGATTACATGGCAGTTATGGATGCAGATCTTCAGCATCCCCCTGCGATCTTAAGACCTATGTACGTGGTCCTTGAAAGCGGAGTTGATATCTGTGTGCCCAGCAGATTTATAAAGGGTGGAAGCGACGGAGGACTTGGCCCTTACAGAAAGCTGGTTTCAGGAGTGGCAAGATATATAGGAAAAATATTCCTTCCCTGTCTCAGAAAGATATCAGATCCCACCAGCGGTCTTTTTATGTTTAAAAGCAGTGTGGTAAAGGGGGCGGATCTTCGTCCCATAGGCTGGAAGATACTTATAGAGGTTCTTGCCATGGGAAGCTATGACAAGGTGGTGGAGATACCCTATAAATTCCAGGCAAGACCGGCAGGTGAGTCTAAGCTTAGCTCCAAGGTTACTGTAGAATACTTAAAGCAGGTGGCAGCTCTTATGAAGAGGGCAAAAAAAGGCTCTGAGGCTTCTGTTGTAAGGTATTCAAAGGAGAGAGTTAAAGCTATGGAGAAATCTTATGGTATTTAGTTCTATCATATTTTTGTGTTTTTTTCTGCCTGTTATGATAATAGGCTATTATGTTCTGCCCAAAAAGCTTCGTAACCTTTATCTTGTGTTAGGAAGCCTGTTTTTTTATGCCTGGGGGGGACCTGAATATGTTTTTATAATGATAGCCTCCATAGTGGGCAATTATATATTCGGTATTCTTTTGGACAAGGTGGGTGAAGCTTTAGAAGGCAATAAAAAGGTTATCTTGGGTAAGGGTCTCTTAGTCATTACCATACTCTA
>JAILBX010000126.1 GCA_024680675.1 Lachnospiraceae bacterium
TGATCATGATGTTCGTGATGCTCATGGCCCTGCTCGTCACCTTCTTCAATTCCATCTATCAAAACCGTAATATGATCGCCCAAAATTCCGCATTTTTTGACCTGGTCGAGTTTATATACCACCTTGGGTATATTTATCGCATTTAAGGCCTCTATAACGCTGTTTTTATCTTCAAACAGTCCAAGTAATGAAGAAGCCATCATATCGCCGGCAATACCCATTTTGCATTCCAGATACAGTGTTTTCATAGCAGTTTCCCTTTCTATCACTCCTCGATCACAACATTATTCAGTACAACCCCTTTTCCCTCAATTATGTGCGCTTTTCTGCCTCCACAGACAGGACAGAGGTATCCGTTTTCTCTTGACGGAAAATACTCGTTATTGCACTCCTCGCACAAAGCCTTCACCGGAACCTCAACGCATATAAGCTCTGCTCCCTCAATTATTGTTCCCTTGGAAGCTTCCGGGAAATACTTCTGCATGTAATACGGCATTACGCCGCTTGTTTTTCCAATGTAAACCTCGATGCTCTTTACCTTTTTCGCCTCATTTTCCATGGCAACTTCCGCAGCCATTGAAACCATTTTGGCGATATAACTCATCTCATGCATCTAAACTTCTCCGCTCAATTTCTCATGTTTTACTATATTTTATTACAATTTAATTGATTATGACTACTTTTTTGTCGATAATATAAAAAGGAGGTGTGATATGGCTCACAATGTGGTTATAACCTGTGTTGGATGCGGTCGTTCTTTTGTAGCTCATAACAGCATGAATCCATTTTGCTGTAAAACCTGCAAAATAAGATATTCATACCACTACACTTTTAAGTGTCGTGAATGCCGAAATGCGTCCTGTGAGGTAAGAAACAACGCACTGGCAGGCTCTGCAACAGACTGTCCCAATCTAAAATGGGCTCCATAATTATTTGGATATAGCAAATCCGCGGTAATTACACCGCGGATTTTATTTATGTTATATAACATGTATATGATATATCATTTGCCCTGCAGATGTGTAATAAACTGCTGGGCAGTTCTTCCGGAAACGCCTCCATGGCTGAGTTCCCATCTGTCTGCCTCAAGTCTTAGCTCTGATTCCTCCATCACAATACCGTTTCTCTCCGCTAAAACCTTCACGATATCATAGAATTCCTGCCTCGATGGCTTGTAATATCCTATCGTTACACCGAATCTGTTAGCCAGTGAGAGTTTCTCCTCCATGGTATCTGATCTGTGGATATCTCCATCCTGCTCAATATCCCTTCTATCCTTCCAGGTTTCCTTGATCAGATGGCGTCTGTTGGAGGTTGCATAGATTAAGATATTATCCGGCTTGGTCTCAACACCACCCTCAATTACGGCCTTAAGGAACTTGTAATCGGATTCATCCTCCTCAAAAGAGAGGTCATCCATGTAAATTATGAACTTATAGTTCCTGTTTTTGATCTGCGAAATAAGCTGTGAAAGAAGCCTGAACTGATACTTATAGATCTCTATCATCCTCAGTCCGTCTGCATAAAACTCATTGACTATGGCCTTAATACTGGTAGACTTGCCGGTTCCGCTATCACCAAATAGCAGGACATTATTGGCCTTTTTACCATCAACAAAAGCCTTTGTATTGGCAATAAGCTTCTCTTTCTGAATCTCATACCCGACAAGATCGTCCAAAACAACGCTATCCATATTGTTAATAGGGTTAAATTCCACTTTCCCGTTAGGAAGCTCTCTAAGCCTGAAAGCCTTATTAAGTCCGAATTCTCCGACACCGATTCTCTTGTAAAATGATGTTACCAGAGAAAAGAACTCGTCGTCAGACTGAGCGTTTTCAAGGCTTTCACTTAAGGTTCTGACCTTTTCACTGACATTTTGATTATACATAAGCTCCGGCTTATCAATTGCCTTATAGTTGGTTATGCAGCTAAAACAGTCGATGCCCAGAGCCTCTTCAAGTTCTGAGAAGTCAAAGTCAAAAAGCTCTTTAAAAGCATGGAAATCATTTATTGCAAAGTGATTTACACTGCCATCCTTACTGCCTACCTTCTCGCAGGTAAGGCTGAAAGGATTCTCGTCCATAATCAAAAGATAAGTCAGATAATTGTGCCAGAGATTCTTGTCAAATGCACAGGAAGTACCCAGTACTAAAAGACGTTTAACCTGTTTGTAGCAGCGAGTAATAAGATCTGCATTAGAATAGCTTCCGCTGTGATAATCTTTATAGACCTCTGAAAGCTTAATGAGGATTGAATCCTCCGGTAAATCCCCGTAAATAAGCAGTTTAGCGACAATTTGTTCCATCTACTCCTCCATCATAAACGGTTATCTATGTTATATAACACAAATAACATATATGCTGATTTAGTTCTCTAAAAGTTTCCTCTCGAGCTCTTCGAAATCATAATCTGTACGCTGTGAAAAGTTATTGAAAGAATTGTTTTTAGCAGCTTTTGGCTTAGATTCTGTATTGTAGTAGCCCTTCTTAATGCAGTCCTTTATAAAAGCAATGGGAACATCAATATCTGTTCCGTAATTCTGCATATATTCGTATGCCTTTTTTATCTTGGAAATATCATAATCAGCCGCTTCGGCGATCTCTCGGATCTCCCTGAGCTTAAAGTCATCGTGCATAAGATCAATAAGCTCATCCAATATCTCATCTCTGTTAGCCTGCACGATCTGTACAGTCTTAGGTGCCTCAAGATCTTTTTTGGTAACAAAAAACCTGATACCAACGGCCTTACGTCCACTCTTAATAGGCTCATAATCAACAACCAGACTGGTCTTGTTATTGAGCTCCTCTTTCGCCTTTAACAGTACATTTCTGTTAAAGATCTTAAATTCCTTGTATTTATTCTGGCCTGTCTTCTCTGCAAGTTCATCAATTCTGTCATAATCCGGAGATTCCTTCTCAAGTTCGGCCTTGATTTCCTTACTTCCGCCGGAATTGATGATACCAAGCTCTAATTTGAGCTCAGGAAGCAGATATTCAAATACCATATCACCCTGTTTCTTGGTAACTGCAGACTGATAGTCATAGGCAGATTTAAGCATCTCATAAAGCCTTAACGAGTATACACTCTTAAGGCTGAGAGTTTCTGCCAGACTGAGGACTGTATAATCCTTTTGCAGATTGACTATTTTATCTGTGAGTGAGTTATTATATCTAAGGGTAAGTGTTCCATTCTTAAAAGATGCATCGGTTACCACCTGATGGGCCTCAATTTTACCATTTTCCTTATCCTTCATGAGAAGATTCCAGTCAAAGATAGTTGCTCCCTTGATCTGTCTGTCACAGAGAGCCTCTATATGCTCATATAAGGAACCGGAGCTGGACTTAAACATCTTCCTGAGGTCCGTTCCATAAATAGTTGCAACAACATTGTTGGTCTCATCAACATGAATGTGCTGCATTCCTATGGCAAAAAGCTTCTGGCTAAGAGCTGTACCCTTACCCATGGCATTAATAAGTTCATTGGATTTCTTATAGCTCTTATTTACAATGAGCTGATCTCTCTTCTCTTTCTGCATCTTAAAAACGATTCCTTTTTTGTTCACCTAATGGTATAATAAGTTATTCCTTTTTCTTTCACCTTTAGGTTATCAGTGTTTAAATAACATTCCCTTTTTATAAACCTTATCTATATTATATTCCCTTTCTTGTCACTTACAAGCATTTTCTTACAATATTTTGTAGGTAATTATCGGTTTTACCACTAAAAGTCATTGCCTATCCCAGTCAACGTCTACTATTCCCTATTTGTACACCTTTCAGAACAGGTCATTCCCTTTTTGGTGCCTTTAACCTTTTTGGATAAACTTATATGGTCAATATTATACCCTTTTTAATCACCTTTTGCGCCCTTTTGCATACCCTATTTCGTCCTGATCCCTGTAAAGCCCATAAAGACTACCTTTTTGGCTACTATATCTATATTTTACATTCCCTTTTTAGTCACATTTAATTCCTTTGTTGTACACCTAAATAAAAAAAGCAGGGCAAAAATGCCTGCTTTTACTACTTTAATAATCGGGTTTTCATTCTAAAATGTTCCCGGCAGCATACTCCTAAGATCAGGAATACATATTATTCCCGATATTGGGCCTTATAAATGCATTCCCTTTTTAGTCACCTAATCATTCCCTTTTTGGTCACCTATCATACTTAACATGTCTGAAACGCCCTATTTATCTCATTTCTTTGACATAATAATTTGTTCTATGGTTATTCCCTTTTTGGTCACCTTTATTCCCTTTTATATACCTTTATATACCCCAAACCGTCACCTGAAAGGTATCATTTCCATCCCAAATTAAGTCACTAATTATGCCCTATTAGTACACCATCCATACCCTTTTACCCTACTTTTCATCCCCTTTTCACTCACCTAAAAACGTCCCATCCCTCATGTTTACTGGACTTTTGAGGGATGCTAATTAATAACAAGTGTAAGTATTAATAAATACTAATAAACAACACCGTTTGTGTAAGGAAAGATAATTACTCTTTCCGGAAGAAAAAAATGAAATATAGGAAATATAGAAAGAAATAATGATGATTGAAATATATAAGTCAGGAGAATAGATAAAAGAATTAAGAATAGAATAGAAAATGCTTATATTACTTAATA